>CAZZYE010000263.1:7991-8837 GCA_964658145.1 uncultured Stigonema sp. | reverse complement strand
ACTAACAACTAACAACTAACAATTAACTAATAACTAATTTGCAGTGTTACCGATGCATCTTCAAGTTGCTCACCACTAATGACGGAGGTAGAAGCATCTTGTGTTCCCGTTTTGGTAACCGCAGTACGCAACAAGGGTTGTGGTGGTGGAGGTGCACTCGCGCCGTTAACTTGAATACTCACAACTTCTTTGGGTTTGATACCCAAGGTAGTAAGAACAGCTTCTTCTTGCTGTTGAGCATCTAAGGTAGCCTCCCTAAGTGCTTGTTTTTGAGCCTGTGCAATGGCTTCATCACTTGCTAAAAAACTAATGCCGTTAATCTGAGTTGCACCAGCTTTAACGGCTTCATCCAATAAACTACCAGCGGTATCGGTAGCAATGCGAAAACTTACGGTGTTAGTTGCATTGTAGCCTGTAATATGTTGCACATTGTTGCTGTAGCTATAAACTGGGTTGAGGCTGATGCCTGTAGTTTGTAATTTTTCTACATTATGGCTCTTAAGCAAAGTAACTACAGCTGATGATCTACGGGCAGCCTCTTTTTGTACATCTTGTGCTGTTTTACCTTGAACCTCAACCCCCAAACTCACTAGAGACAAAGTGGTAGGAATTGTTTCAACTTTGTGACCAGTGACGGTCAGGGTTCGCAACATTTTCTCTTTGTCTTGTGCCAAAACAGGCTGGGTAAAACTCACACATACAAGTAAAAATACAGTTAGAGTTTTGCAAAAGTTTTCAGTATTTAACTCAAAACCCGATAAAGTAGCTTTAGTCATAGAATTGTTACTCCTCTGAAAGCGGTTAGTAGGGGCGAACGGCCGTTCGCCCGTACAGTGGTTAGTTGTT
>CAZZYE010000263.1:5243-7981 GCA_964658145.1 uncultured Stigonema sp. | reverse complement strand
AACAACCAACAACTAACAATTTCTACCTTGGCACTGCAAAAGTAGAAAGCTGAAGTGGTTACATTTTTGGAAACTTAAAAAATGACACTAAGATTTTTGGGGATTGTTTGATGGCGTATTGGCTACTAAAAACGGAACCTGAAGATTATTCCTATAGTGATTTAGAACGCGATCGCAGCACAGTTTGGGATGGAGTAAGTAATACTTTAGCCCTTAAGCATATGCGTACCATGCTAATTGGTGACTTGGCGCTAATTTACCACTCAGGTAAAGAGCGGCAAGTTGTGGGTGTGGCAGAGGTAGTCAGTCAACCTTACTCAGATCCAAAGTTGAATGATGCTAAACGGGTAGTTGTTGATATGCGGGCAGTACGAAAAGTGCCTCAACCCGTCACCCTGGAGCAAATCAAGCAGGATGGTAACTTTGAGAACTTTGACTTGCTGCGGCTTTCTAGGCTGTCTGTCGTGCCAGTATCAGACGAACACTGGCAGCGCCTTCTCAAATTGGCAGGTGACAACAACAGTCAGTAGTTGCTACTTTCCGCTCTCGTGTTTGTTGGTAAATTAAAGAGAAGGATGGACGCAGAACCAATGCAGTTAGATATAATAACGTTCTCATTACCCGTGTTGGCGATCGCCACCCCAACAGCAGATAGTTCACTGGTGGTAGCAGCCGTGCTGTTGAGTTTGGTGGTGATTTACTTAGCCAGCAAAGTTGGTGGTGAATTCTCAAACCGTCTGGGTTTTCCGCCTGTGTTAGGCGAACTTGTAGGTGGTGTGGTAGTGGGTGTATCTGTCCTACATCTGTTGGTGTTTCCACAAGCCTCTACAGATAGTTCTAGCTCTTTGCTCATGACCTTCCTCCAAACTACTGCTGGTATAAGTCCTGACACTGCAGATGCTGTCTTTACGGCGCAGTCGCAGGTGATTTCAGTTTTGGCAGAATTGGGTGTGATCATCCTGCTATTTGAAATTGGTTTGGAGTCAAACCTCAAAGACTTGATGGCAGTCGGTATCCAGGCAACTATCGTGGCAGTAGTGGGGGTAGTAATACCTTTTGCTGCTGGTACGGTAGGGTTGATGAGTTTGTTTGGGGTTCCAGCTGTACCAGCAATTTTTGCAGGGGCGTCTCTAACTGCAACAAGTATTGGAATTACTTCCAGGGTGCTTTCAGAACTAGGATGTCTCAACTCTAAAGAAGGACAGATTATTTTAGGCGCTGCTGTGATTGACGACGTACTGGGGATTATCGTTTTAGCTGTGGTGGCAAGCCTTGCTAAAGATGGCTCAGTAGATGTAGGCAAAATTGTTTATCTGATGATCAGCGCTACTTGTTTCTTATTGTTCAGCATCGCCCTGGGCAATATTTTCAATAAGTCCTTTGTAGCGATCGTCGAGCAACTTAAAACACGCGGCGAATTGGTAATACCAGCATTCATCTTCGCCTTTGTTATGGCATATTTTGCTGCTGTTATTCAGTTAGAAGCAATTCTGGGTGCTTTTGCTGCTGGCTTAGTTCTCGAAGAGACAGATAAGCGCAAAGAGTTGCAAAAGCAAGTCGTTCCTATTGCCGATATGCTAGTGCCGATTTTCTTTGTCATTGTTGGAGCAAAAACCGATTTGGGAGTGTTAAACCCTGCGGTTCCCAGTAATCGGGAAGGTCTAGTGATGGCAACTTTCCTCATCGTAGTTGCCATTTTAGGAAAAGTCGTTACAGGCTTGAGCGTGTTTGGTCAACCCCAAATCAACCGTTTGGCAATTGGTGTGGGGATGATTCCTCGGGGCGAAGTTGGATTGGTGTTTCTTGGTATCGGCAATTCTATGGGAATTCTCTCGAAACCATTAGAGGCAGCAATTATCATGATGGTTATCATCACAACCTTTTTAGCTCCTCCCTTATTAAGATTTGTCTTTCCAGAACCAAAACCAGTGGCGACAGCAGAAGATCAACTGTTTTTATATGGTTCCTCGCAAATACCTTTAGCAATAGAATTACCTGAGGATAAAAGTGAGGAGTGAGAAATTAAACTCCTCACTTATTCTTACACTGGAAACTTATATCTCTAAATTTTCGTCCTAAGAAATTGTAAATTTTTCGGAGTTTTTTCTTCTCAAGACTACCAACATTCAAAATGTTATTTTTTTTCAGTGTTTCCCCACTTTTTCTGCCGAAGAGAGTGTTAATTTTTACTTTGTAAAAAATAGCACTAATAAGGAAAGCGCAACATAAGTTAACAGTAACTGAAAGTAGTTACATAATTCAATAATTACCAAAAATAAAACAAATTAATAAATGCCTTGCTGATTTAATTAGTATTAATGGAAATTAACTTTCCTATTGTAGATAGCTGATGATTGATTGTTCACAATCCAATACTTCTCGGTTAGTGCAGTCACTGTGTGAGATCCCCCCAACCCACGCCCTTCGGGTTCGCCAGTTGCCTACGGCGGGAAACCCGCCTCATGCGCACTGGACTCACCACTCGCCTCTGTCGGGAAACCCTCCTGCAGCGCTGGCTCCCCTTAAAAAGGGGGGCTTATTTCTCCACCCCCTTTTTAAGGGGGTCGCCATAGGCGGGGGGATCAAGCCTTACCCGAAAAGTATTGGTTCACAATCAACCATCAGCTATCTACAGTACCTTACTAAAATGCCATAACGGCAGGAAAAATCAGGAGGGGCATGCTAGAATTTGACACCATTAACTGTGCCTTGATAAGAGCGGAAAACACTGACAGAAA
>CAZZYE010000263.1:886-5233 GCA_964658145.1 uncultured Stigonema sp. | reverse complement strand
GCTAATGGCTAAAGCCAGACTGGCAATTAACAATTAACAATTAGCTATTCCCCTACATGTGACAGATTGACGGTCCTCAGGAGATGCGAATCAGGAGAAAACACTGTGAAGCTACACTGGTTAGTACCTGGTACTTTTGTAACTCTCTTCATACTATGGTCGCCTGCTTATGCAGCGAGACTGCAGTCTTGGCGTTTTGATATTAATCAAAACCAATTGGAAATTAACACAGAAGGCGCTGTTCAACCCCAGGCACAACTTTACTTCAATCCCACTCGTCTAGTCATAGATTTGCCGGGAACGACATTTGGGCATCCGCAGTTGACGCAGCCAGTTGGCGGAGCAATTCGCGACATTCGCGTCGGGGAGCTTGACCAAAAAACATCTCGCATTGTTGTAGAACTCACGGACGGTTACACCCTAGACCCCAAGCAAGTGAAATTTGTAGGGACAACAGCCAGTCGCTGGACAGTACAATTACCAACGCCAGAGGTTGAGACAGTAGACAAATCAAGAAATGTTGCCAGTCCGTTGGTAAGCGCCGCCTCAAAAAATGTTTATAGTGTAGGGACCATAAATGCAACTAAGCCTGAGATATCAAAGGTTGCTGGTATTCCATTCGGGACGACTCAAATTGAAAATTTATTAGTTACAGGGGATGGGCTTTTTGTTCGTACCAGTGGTGGTAATCCTCAGATTAAGGTTAATCGCAGTCTTGATCGCGCAACCATTTACATAGACATCAGCAACGCATTTTTATCACCGCGTCTCTTCGCGCAAGATATTAGCGTTAATCGCTATGGCGTTAATCATATTCAATTCACCCAACTGCAAACAACACCACCTGTTGTCCGCATAACTTTGCTTGTTGACAAAAATAGCCCAGACTGGCAAGTGAGTACTGCCAGTGGGGGTGGCGTGGTGGTTTTGCCCACTCGTCTAGGTAGTATGCCTACAGGTAATCCCAGCAGCAACCTCAATGACAGTCAACCAAGATTTCCCACTCCACCCAATTTATCACCAAGCAACTTACTCTCGACGATTCAGTCTGTGGAACTAGGTGCTACTGGCACACAATTGATTGTTAGAGGCTCTAGCAATTTAGCAGCTCGTGGTGGTTGGGATAAATCGTCTGGTCTGTTCCGCCTGACTATCTCCAATGCCAGGTTAGCAGAAAAGGTGAAAGGACCTCGTTTTGACGCCAATAGCCCCATCCTGAGAGTGCGCCTGCAACAGCAAGACCCGCGTACAGTTGTGATGTTTGTCCAACCTGCGCCGTCAGTCCAAATTAGGCAACTCAACCAGAGTGGCGATCGCTTTGTGGCGCTAGAATTACGACGCGATCGCCCAATAACACCACCGTTGGCTTTACCGAACGGTGGCGGAATACCTCTGATTGGTGGTTTACCTCCGCTACCACGACACAACCCACAACCATTGCCAGAACCAGGCATCGACAATCCACAGCCCCTACCAACTGAACGCATACCTATTGGGCGAGTGGTAGTCATTATTGACCCAGGACACGGCGGTAAAGACTCTGGTGCACTAGGTATTGGGGGAGTGCAAGAAAAGGATATTGTCCTACCTATAGGTAAAAGAGTGGGTACGGTTTTGCAGCAAAATGGCGTTGATGTTATGCTAACACGGAATTCTGATTATTTCGTCACCCTTCAGGGAAGAGTAGACATGGCAGCGCGAGATCGTGCTGATGTTTTTGTCAGTGTTCACGCTAATTCAGCGGGTGAGGATCGTCCTGATGTGAATGGATTGGAAGTGTATTACTACGACAGTGGTTTGGCTCTAGCTCGCGTTGTTCGCAACAGCATTCTTAAAAATGTCAATGTCAAAGACCGGGGAATACGCCGAGCAAGATTTTATGTTTTGAGGAAAAGTTCTATGCCTTCAATTTTAGTAGAAACAGGCTATATGACTGGTAGGGAAGATATGGCTAAATTGAAAACTCCACAGTACCAAAACCAAATGGCAGAGGCTATAGCTCGCGGTATTCTCCAGTACTTGAAGCGAAGATGACATTTTTCGTGACGCCAAGCTACCATATCGTTCTAGCTTACAGAAATAGACTTTATACACGCCGATCCTTAGCTGCTCATAGTGTTACTGACTAGCATTGACTGGTGAAGTTAATTCTGCAATGCCTCTTTATTGGTGTAATAAGAATGTTAAGAGGGAATTTTTCGGCTCTTTTAGCTCTAGGGAAAATTCAGACGGGGGGCTAATTTTACCACATTAACTGTGTCTTTATAAAAGCGTATAACTATGCATGCGGCATTGAAAATTCTAATCTCAAAACAGAAGCCGCCGAGGAGTAATCTCATGAAAGAATGCGGTTTGGGCACTGATAGTGGGAGGACTTGCCCACACGAGGACAGATTGAACGTGCAAGGATATGCGAATCAGGAGAAAACACTGTGAAACTACACTGGTTATTACCCGGTACTTTTTTAACATTTTTGCTATCTTCACCTGCTCATGCAGCGAGACTACAGTCTTGGCATTTTGATGCCACTCAAAATCAACTAGAAATTAACACCGAAGGCGATGTTCAACCCAAAGCACAACTCATCTTTGACCCAACTCGTCTCGTTATAGATTTGCCGGGAACCATATTTGGACGTCCACAATTCACACAGCAACTGGGCGGTGCAATTCACGCCATTCGCGTTGGGCAACTTGACGAACAAACAACTCGCATCGTTGTGGAACTCAATCTGGGTTATACCCTAGACCCCAAGCAGGTGAAATTTGTGGGTACAACAGCTAGTCGCTGGATAGTGCAATTACCAAAGCCAACTGTGCAATTAACAAAGCCAGAGGCTCTGCTCGTAGCTCCCACAAGAAATGTTTACAGTGTAGTGACAGACTCAAATAGAGCTGCTAACAAGGAAACAGTTGTTGATACTGTAGAAGTGACGACGCAAATTCAACACCTCCAAGTTACAGGAGATGGGTTTTTCATCCGCACTAGTGGAGGTAACCCTCAAATTAAGGTAAATCGCAGCAGTGACAATAGTATTATCTACGCCGACATTTCTGGGGCAACGATATCACCCAGTCTAGAGCAGCAGGATGTGCCTGTGAATCGGTTTGGTGTTAAGCGCATCCAATTCACCCAACTGCAAACAACACCACCGACTGTCCGGATAACTTTGCGGGTGGAAAAAGATAGCCCCGACTGGCAGGTGAACACGAGTGGTAATAATGGGTTGGTGCTTCTGCCCTCTCCAAGTGTTGTCAAATTGCCTAGAGTCTCTTACTCACGCCCAGGATCGGATACTAGCCCAAGCCCTATCCAGGAGCCAAACAATTCACTCTCCACGATTCAGTCTGTGGAACTAAGTGCAACTGGCACACAACTGATCGTTAGAGGCGATCGCAATATATTTGCCAGTGGTGGCTGGGATAGGTCGTCAGGTTTGTACCGCATTACTATCCCCAATGCACGATTAGTGCCGACGGTCAAAGGTCCTAATTTTGACGCCAACAGCCCTGTTCTAAGAGTACGCCTGCAACAGCAAGACCCTCGTACAGTTGTAATCTTTGTCCAACTAGCGGCGTCCGTGCAAATTGGGCAACTCAACCAGCCCGGCGATCAGTTTGTGGCGCTAGAATTACGACGCACTCGTTCGCCGCTTACACCTGCTGTAGCTTTACCTCCCCTCCCACGTACTAACCCACAACCTTTCCCAGGAGCAATGGTCGCTAATCCCGATACTACCCCATACCCACAACAACGGTCTCCGGTTCCTAAAGGGCGATCGGTAGTCGTCGTTGACCCTGGACATGGCGGTAAAGACTCTGGTGCTCCAGGTTTGGGTGGGATTCTCGAAAAAGATGTGGTTTTGCCTATTAGCAAAAGAATTGCAGCGATTTTGGAACAAAATGGCGTACATGCGGTGTTAACGCGGGATGCTGACTTTTTTGTGGAACTTCAGGGACGAGTAGACATAGCAGATCACTCTAATGCTGACTTGTTTGTCAGTGTTCACGCTAATTCGATCGATTACCGCCCTGATGTTAATGGGTTGGAAGTGTATTATTACGACAGTGGTTACGGTCTGGCTGAAGTCGTTCGCAAAAGTATTCTCCGAAGTATCGGTACCATCAAAGACCGGGGAACGCGCAAAGCTAGATTTTACGTCCTCAGAAAAAGCTCTATGCCCTCAATTCTAGTCGAAACAGGCTATATGACTGGTCGAGAAGATAATCCTCGGCTGGCAACCCCAGAATATCAAAATCATATGGCAGAGGCGATCGCTAATGGTATACTACAGTACCTAAAGCAAAGGTAGAGAAATAGCTAATGGCTAATGGCTAATAGCTAAT
>CAZZYE010000263.1:0-876 GCA_964658145.1 uncultured Stigonema sp. | reverse complement strand
CAATTAGCAATTCCCCAACTAACAACCAACAACTAACAGTGTTTCCATCTTCTGTATTTGAACGTGCCCCAATTGGAATTTTTGATAGTGGTGTGGGTGGTTTAACGGTACTGCGACAACTTTATCGGCAACTACCTAATGAATCAATTATTTACTTTGGGGATACAGCTCGACTTCCTTATGGCATTCGTTCTGCCGCAGAAATTTTACAGTTTGTACGCGAAATCCTCAACTGGATGCAACAGCAGCACGTAAAAATGGTGATCATGGCGTGCAACACCAGTTCTGCTCTGGCGCTAGATGCAGTGCGTCAGGAATTTTCTCTACCAATTCTCGGAATCATTCTACCTGGAGCAAGGGCAGCTGTTTCTTATGGAAAGCGCATTGGAGTGATTGCTACCCCAGCAACTGCCAAAAGTAATGCTTATCGACGTGCTATTCTAGAAATAGATCCTAATGTACAAGTCTGGCAAGTTAGCTGTCCGGAGTTTGTGCCATTAATTGAACAAAATCGCATTTATGACCCCTACACCATTGAGGTGGCACGCTCCTATTTAAAGCCTTTACTTGAGCAGGAAATTGACACTTTAGTATATGGCTGTACCCATTATCCCTACCTTGCACCAGTACTGCGATCGCTCCTCCCCTCATCTGTCAAGCTGGTTGACCCTGCTGTTCATATGGTGAAAGTTTGTGCCCACGAGCTAAATACACAGGGCTTGAGAAACACCCACCAACCACAGCCCACTCGCTTCGCTGTTAGCGGTTGTCCGCAACAGTTCGCCTCCTCTTCGGTGCAATGGCTTGGCTGTACCCCAATAGTTGAGTTGGTGCGCTTAAATGAGTTAGGAGTTAGGATTAATTGCTAATTGCTAA
>CAZZYE010000262.1:0-8845 GCA_964658145.1 uncultured Stigonema sp. | reverse complement strand
TACTCCCCCTACTCCCTACTCCCCACTCCCCACTCCCTCTATAGCATTACAGTACCCGATGAGAGTTGTGAGACGATGGAGTATGGCATCAACTCTTTCTTTAGCAGTAGAAGCTTGGCGTGCTGCTTGAAAAAACATCACATCTATTTCCAACAGTCGCAGTTGCTTACTCATCTCTGTCCGATAGGACTGTACTCGCCCTGCATCATGGCTGTCTGTGTCAACGTCAGCCAAGGGTATAATTTGTTGCTTAAAAAATTGCTGTAAGGATGCTGTACGTTCCCGCAGTTGAGATGTATCTAGTGGGGTAGAGATGACATCTGAGTGCAATTGCTCTAGCAAGTTTGCGAATGCATGATATTTCTGGTGATTAAGAGACATCGAGCGCTACTTGAGATATTATTAGTGTCAAGAAATTTTTCTTTCATGTCGAAAAGTTTTTCTTATAGAATAAAGTATTTTCTACTTTTTCTGGCTCTCACGTTGCAAATCCAACAAGCGGGCTGTGTTTGCGATCCACCTATTTCCTCGATTATGATGCTTGACACTCATATTAAATCATTGGCGATGCTGCAGGTGTGGAAATCGCCAACACAAGTGCACCTTTCAACGGTGCCATACTCAAAAACTACTGCTGGCGGTGACCCCGTCAACATTTGACACGCTTGTTGCAACAATAGCAAATACCAGTGTCCTTCACTTTCTTACTTAACGACCGAACACCTCTAGTTCCCATTGTATGAGCGGTATAGTGTTAAATTCGTCGATAGATCTTACCCTTCCAGAATGGTTACAAAAATGTTTCAATAGCTTCTCAGCAGATGCCGAAGCAGAAGATGACCAAAGGCAGGCTGATACAGCCTTGATTCTTCATGCCTTTGAATTTGCTTATCAACTGCATAAGGGTCAGTACCGTAAATCAGGAGAACCGTACATTTGTCATCCGGTGGCAGTGGCGGGATTGTTACGTGACTTCGGAGGCAGTGCAGCTATGATAGCAGCTGGATTTCTCCATGATGTAGTTGAAGATACAGATATTACAATTGAAGAAATAGAGCAGCACTTTGGTATAGAAGTGCGGCGATTAGTTGAAGGGGTTACGAAGCTTTCAAAACTTAATTTTCAAAGCAAAACCGAAAGCCAAGCGGAGAACTTTCGCCGCATGTTCCTAGCCATGGCGCAAGATATTCGGGTGATTGTGGTAAAGTTGGCAGACCGCCTGCACAATATGCGCACACTCGAACACCTCCCGGACGAAAAACGCCGCCGTATTGCTATGGAAACCCGCGAAATTTTTGCACCCTTAGCCAATCGCCTGGGGATCTGGCGGGTGAAATCGGAACTAGAAGATTTGGCGTTTAAGTACCTCGAACCCGAAGCATATGAGCAAGTTTTGCAGTATGTTGCCGAAAACCAAACTGATCGGGAACAGCGATTGAGCAAATCTACAGAAGTTTTGCTAACTCGTTTGCAGCAAGCCGGAATTCAGTGTCTCGAAATCAATGGGCGTTCTAAGCATCTTTATGGCGTTTACCAAAAGATGCTGCAACACAAGGAGTTTCACGAAATTTACGATTTAGCAGCGCTGCGAATGATTGTCAAAACGAATGAGGAATGCTATCGGGCTTTGGCGATCGTTCACGATGCTTTTCGCCCGATTCCTGGGAGATTTAGGGACTACATCGGTCTGCCCAAGCCAAATCGTTATCAATCGTTACATACAGGAGTCATTGGTCCCTGGGGGCGTCCGTTAGAAGTGCAAATTCGCACCTTAGTAATGCATCATGTTTCTGAGTACGGAATTGCGGCTCACTGGAAGTACAAAGAAACTGGAAGTTTAAGCAATACGGATTTGACTGCGGTAAATGAGAAATTTACTTGGTTGCGGCAACTGCTGGAGTGGCAAAATGACCTGAAGGATGCTCAGGAGTACTTAGAAAGCGTTAAGGATAATTTATTTGAAGATGATGTTTATGTCTTCACTCCTAAGGGGGATTTAATTTCCTTAAATCCCGGTTCCACGACTGTGGACTTTGCCTATCGCATTCATACAGAAGTGGGGAACCACTGTGCTGGTGCGCGGGTAAATGGGCGAAGGGTACCGCTCTCAACGCGACTGCAAAATGGCGATATTATAGAAATTATTACGCAAAAGAACAGCCGTCCCAGTTTAGATTGGTTAAACTTTGTCAGGACAACGGCAGCGAAGAATCGGATTAAGCAGTGGTACAACCAGTCGCGCCGCGAAGAAAATCTTGTCCGTGGTCGGGAATTGTTAGAAAAAGAACTGGGTGAAACTGATTTTGAAAGCTTACTCAAATCAGAACAGATGCAGGCTGTAGTACAGCGGTGTAATTACCAATGTGTGGAAGATTTACTTGTGGCTTTGGGTTACGGTGAAATTACACTGAATAGCGTGCTTAGTCGTTGGCGAGAAGAGGTGAAAGCACAACAACCAGTTGCGATTGACGACAAGTCGCGCAGCACCTACGCCCCTCAAGTTCTCCTAAAACCGGACGCTACAGCAAAAGCGTTACCAGCAAATCTTAATATATCGCATAGTGATTCACCAATGGTTGGGGTAGAAGGGTTGGTGTATCATCTAGCTGGGTGTTGTAATCCCATTCCAGGAGAGGCGATTATTGGTGTAGTGATGCGAGGTAAGGGGGTAAGAATTCATCGCCAAGAATGTCATAATCTACCAAATGTCAAATGCGCTCATTTAGTACCAGTGAGTTGGAAACCAACAGCGGAAACAACAGCGGAAAATAGCGGTCGTCCTCAGACCTACCCGGTGAATATGCAGATTGAAGCCAACGATCGGGTGGGAGTTTTAAAGGATATTTTGTCGCGCTTAAGTGACCAAGGAATAAATGTGCGCCATGCTAATGTGAAAACTGCTATTGGTCAACCAGCCTTGATAGACTTAGGAATAGATATACGCGATCGCGCTCAACTCGAACAAGTCTTTACCCGAATCAAGAAATTGAGCGATATTCTAAATATCCGCCGCGTTTGTCAAATTGAAGAGTAGTTTTTGACAGCAATTTTCGCAAGTTACGATTGGATGAATTGTATGAGCAGTATATTGTTAAATTCCTCGATTAATCTTACCGTTCCGGAATGGTTACAAAAATGTTTGAATGACTCATCAACAGATGACCGCCGTCCGGGTGATATAGCCTTGATTCGTCATGCCTTTGAATTTGCCTATCAACTGCATGAAGGTCAGTACCGCAAATCAGGAGAAGCATACATTTGTCATCCGATGGCAGTGGCGGGGTTGTTACGTGACTTGGGAGGCAGTCCTGCTATGATAGCAGCTGGATTCCTCCATGATGTAGTTGAAGATACAGATGTTAAAATAGAAGAAATAGAGCAGCGTTTTGGTACAGAAGTGCGGCTATTAGTCGAAGGAGTCACCAAGCTTTCAAAACTTGATTTCAAAAGCAAAACTGAAAGCCAAGCGGAGAACTTTCGCCGCATGTTTGTGGCAATGGCGAAAGATATTCGGGTGATTGTGGTCAAGTTGGCAGACCGCCTGCACAACATGCGCACCCTCGAACACCTCCCGGACGAAAAACGCCGCCGTATTTCTTTGGAAACCCGCGAAATTTTTGCTCCCTTAGCTAATCGCTTGGGAATGTGGCGAGTGAAATCGGAACTGGAAGATTTGGCGTTTAAGTACCTCGAACCCGATGCATATGAGCAAGTTTTGCTGCATGTTGCCCAAAACCAAACTTCTCGTCAACAGCGATTGCGCAATTCTACAGAAGTTTTGCTGAGTCGTTTGCAGCAAGCCGGAATTGAGTGTCTCGACATCAGTGAGCGTTCCAAGCATCTTTATAGTGTCTACCAAAAGATGCAGCTGCAACACAAGGAGTTTCACGAAATTTACGATTTGGCAGTGCTACGGATTATTGTAACAACTCATGAGGAATGCTATCGCGCTTTGGCGGTGGTGCATGATATGTTCCGCCCCATACCCGGTCGTTTCAGTGATTATATTGGCTTACCCAAGCCTAACGGCTACAAATCACTCCACACAGTCGTTGTCAGCAGTACGGGTAAACTCCTAGAAGTCCAAATACGTACACTAGAAATGGATTATTTGGCAGATTACGGAATTACAGCTTACTGGAGACTGACTCACTCACTAGACTCTTCTAAGCAACCAACTAAACATAATCAGCAAAAACTAAACGAATTTCCTTGGTTAAATGAGCTTGTGGCGTGTAACGAAGACATTTGTGATGCCTCTGAGTATATGGAGAGTATCAAAAATGATTTAACAATGGAGGAAATTTATGTTTTTACCCCAAAAGGAGATTTAATATCGTTACCCACTAAATCAACGCCTGTGGATTTTGCATATAAAATACATACAAATCTTGGGAACAGATTGGCGAATGTAAAAATAAATGGTGAGGACGCAAATGAAATAACTATGCTAACCACTGGCGATACAGTTGAAATACTTACAGATACCAACGCAGAGCCTAAATTAGGTTGGGTTAAGGCAGTTGCAACTAACAAAGCCAAAAATGCAATTAGAAGGTGGCATAAAAATAAATACGCAAGTGCATCTAAGTCAAAGTTACTCAAAGAATATCTCGTTCCAGTTGTTAATTTAAGTTTTATTTCCGTAGATAGAATTGGAATTTTCAAAGATGTAATTGAGAAATTTTATCGATACAAAATCAATGTCCAAGCTGTCCATGTGGAAACAACTGCGAATGGCATTGCTAAAATAAATCTATCAATAGAATCTAGTGATGCAGAACAGTTAAATGAGTGTATTAAAGAAGTATCAAGAATATCTGATATTCTTGATTTCCGAGTGGTGTAATTTCATGCAGCAATCTAGGTGAATCAATGGAAGTAGTAATTTGATTTATGGACAAGGGGGACACGGGGGACAAGGGGGATCGGGGAGGGGAGTTTACAGAGGAGTGTACTGATTACTATAGATCAAAAGAAAATGGTATTTGTACTTAAGACTACACTTTCCGGAAATACATTGAAGAAATATGGAGTAGTAAGAGTAGAAGTGTAACGTAAAAATACAGCACAAAGCTTGACAAGGTGGGTGTATGACCTTAACTTCAGATAAAATCAGTAGCAATTTTAACTTGATTGCTTTAATTAAAGGTGAAATAGCAGATGCAGATCGCAGCAATATTTCTGATGAGTTTTGGAATTTTTTAAAACACTTAGAGGAGCAAAATTTTTTTTCGACAGAAATTGGACGTATAGTGGAAGTTGTTGCGAAAGAACTATACGAGCTAACATCAGATTGGAATATAGCTGTTGCTGGGCTGATCTACGCGTACTCTTCACTAAATAACGATATCCATGAGCCAAAGATAGAAAGTATTATTAATGTCAATTTAGATATCTCTAATTTGTTGAAAAGTTTAAAAATATTATCTAAATGTATATCAAAATTTAAAATTACACCTACCTCTAATATTAACTTTTTTGAAGGAGAAAATTTTAGAAGACTATTAATTGTCGTTACTAGAGATATAAGAGGGCTGGTTATTGAACTCGTTTATAGACTAGTAATTTTAGAAAATATCAATCGTGTCGTCGGCTTGAAAAAACTTTTGAAAGATAGCTTTACAATTGAGACTTTCAAAATTTTTGTTCCGATTGCTAATAGATTAGGTCTTTGGAAAATCAAGTGGAAATTAGAAGATTTTTCATTTAGAGAACTAGAACCAAAAATCTACTTTAAGATTGTGACTCTGCTTTCTGATACTCGTTCAGAAAGAGAGAAGTATATGAATTATTGTATTGATGAGATCCGCAATAAGCTTGTGGAGAATGGTTTTACTAGTACTAAATTTGAGGTGAGTGGTAGAACAAAAAATATATATAGTATATATGCAAAGATGAAGCAACTATACTGCTACAGTAAAGGTATAGTTCCTAGTAAGTTGCCAGCCAATGAGTTTAACAAGTCCCTAGACGGTAACTTTAATTCTAGTTTTGAATCTGTATATGACTTGTTCGGCATTAGAGTCGTTTGCAACTCCATACCAGACTGTTATGCCGCACTGGGAGTCATACACAGTTTATTCCGTCCAGCACAAACTCCCAGAAGGAATAGTAGTCACTTCATTGACTATGTCGCTGCACCAAAGTCCAATGGTTATCGCTCTCTTCACACCGTTGTGATTGGACCAATGCAGAAAAGGCTAGAAGTTCAAATCAGAACTTATGAAATGAATGCCCAAGCAGAATATGGGATCGCAGCTCATTGGAAATATAAAGAGTTTGGTCATTCACAATCTACTAACAAAGAAGAACACATATTTGCTGATATTAAAAAGGTGATCAATGAGCAGGGTCTTGCTGCTGTTCATAGTTTCCTTGAAGGTTTAGATAATGATATATTTGGTTCAGAGATATATGTATTTACCCCTAGAGGAGATGTGATATCTTTGTCACCAAGTGCGACGTCGGTAGATTTTGCTTACCAAGTTCACACAGAGGTGGGTAACCACTGTGCTGGGGCGCGGGTGAACGGACGGATGGTGACTCTGGATACGCCATTAAAAAATGGGGACATAGTTGAGATTATTACCCAGAAGAATTCTCACCCGAGTCTGGATTGGCTGAACTTTGTGGTCACCCCAAGTGCGCGCAACCGGATTCGTCAGTGGTACAAGCGATCGCACCGCGAAGAAAATGTTGCTCGGGGTCGGGAATTGCTAGAAAAAGAACTCGGGAAACCGGGTTTTGAAAGCATGCTGAAATCGGAACCGATGCAGGCTGTAGCACAGCGATGTAATTACCACTCTGTAGAAGATTTACTCGCGGCTTTGGGTTACGGTGGAATCACACTAAACCAAGTGCTAAATCGTTGGCGAGAAGAGGTGAAAGCGCAACAACCAATTGCGATGATACCCCAAGTTCCGATAAAACCGACAGTACCCAAGGTGTTGCGAGATGGAACGAGAACCGCCTCACGCTCCAATTCCCCGATTATTGGGGTAGAAGGGTTGATGTATCATCTAACTGGGTGCTGTACTCCCATTCCTGGAGAGGCGATTATTGGTGTGGTGACGCGAGGTAGGGGAATTTCAATTCATCGTCAAGGATGTCATAATCTGGGGAATGTGGAGAGCGATCGCCTAGTATCGGTCATCTGGAACCAAGCAGCTGAAAATAGGGAGCGTCCTCAGACTTATCCGGTGAATGTGCAGATTGAAGTTTTGGATCGGGTGGGAGTTTTAAAGGATATTTTATCGCGGTTGAGTGACCAAGGGATCAATGTGCGTTACGCTCATGTGAAAACTGCTATTGGTCAACCAGCTTTGATAGATTTGGGGATAGATATACGCGATCGCCCTCAACTTGAACAAGTCTTTATCCAGATTAAGAAATTGAGCGATATTCGCAATATCTACCGGCTCGGTGAAATTGATAGTTTGTAGGGTGTAAAGATGCGTGAACTTCTGAAAATCTCGTCTACGCAAGCTATGGAGTTTCATCCGAAACAACACGTACAAAGAGCCAGAACGCTGACTGAAAAACTTCAGTAGCATCACTAAAGACATTATATTATTCACAGATTTAAAATGGTGGATATCAGCAGCGTTTCATAACTTTTATGTGAATGTGGTTGAAACGTAACGTCATGAAGTTGCGTCACATTTTTATCTTTTTGAGATATTGCTACCCAAAAGGTGTGAGCGTGAAACTTGTTTTTCAAGTTGCACAGATATTCAAGTATTAGTTCAGTAATTTTCGGAGGTAAGAATGAGTATATCAAAAATTCAGGAACACTTGACGGTACACACCAAAGGCGAGGGTAACGTACCAGGAGTGCCTATTGGTACTGTGGAACACATGGACGGCGAGAAGTACATCAAGCTGACTAAGAGTGATTCGCCGGATGGGCTTCCCCACTGGATTCCAATCAACTGGGTAGAATCTGTGGATGAGCAGGCTGTGTACCTCAACAAGACTCAGGACGAGATAATCACAGGGCTAATGGTTTACCATTGCAAACCAGGCATCAAATAAAATAAACCCCAACAATCGCCTCACCAATACCTCACCCTTGCACCTTCCACAGGCGGTGACATCTTCGTTCCCTCAGTGATAAATCGGAACATGGCATCATTAAACCACAGTTCCACCGTCACACAAACTTGAGAATGTGACGATGCAGAGTGCGGTCAGTGCGGTTGATAATGCTACGGGAAAGACTTTTGATTTGGATGTCGATTTGTTGAATGTCAAACTGTGGTGATGTGACATCGATTTCTTTTACTGCTGCAAATCCTTCCGCTACTACTGGAGGGAAGTCTTGCAGGGATTTGTACATCCTCTCTATGACAATGTCTGGAACTATGCGATCGCGCTTTTGGTTCCAAACAATGCAAGTTTCTTTGGGAGTTTGCAAGTACCACGCCATCCAGATAAGAGGGGGAGAGGGGGGGATTCGGGAATTTAACTTCATCAGCAAGTCCATCCGCCATTGGCGTTTGGCATTTGTAGCATCATAGATGATGGAATAGCTTTGGGTGATCGCATCCCCAATCTGGGAGATGACGAGTTCCTCAACGGATGACCACTCCCCTTGGATAATTGCATCGCCATAAAGTTGTTGGCGAATTGCGTCAGTGGAGACAATGCGATAATTTCCGAGTTTCGCCAGAAGTGCTGCGAAGGTAGATTTACCGCTACCGGGGGTACCAATAAGGAAGTGACAGATGAGAGGCGTAGACATGAGGCTGTGAGAGTGTCAAGATGTGTCAATTCTAGGAAATGCTGTACCAGGACTTACGCAACTGGCACAAGCAATGGCGCGGCGTAGCCGCGTCGAGCG
>CAZZYE010000261.1:4273-8871 GCA_964658145.1 uncultured Stigonema sp. | reverse complement strand
CCCTTGTAGAGACGTAGCACTGCTACGTCTCTACAATCATTTTCGGAGATGTCTATTATATGAAGCACAGACATAGCCTCAGAACTTAACTAATCAGGTAAAAAATCTTCATCTAAACATTTATCTACACTAAAGGGAGAGTCTACCGGAAAAGTATCAAGCGATAAACCAGTTTCATCACTAGCTTGCTTTCTTGCATCTTGATAACACTCAGGCAAAACTTCTTGGAAATATGGTTTTAAACTAGGACTATCCTTAAAAGTTCTTGTCAACCTGCGGCGATGTTCTCTAATAGTTCCTTTCCAACTATTAGAGCGTTTTTCAGGCTGGTATTTATATTTTAGTAGATGCATTAATAGAACAACTAAATTACTCTCAAGAGCGTGTTTTTCACTTCTCCCCATGCATTCAATCTCTTCGATAAGATTTTCTAAATCAACCTCAGAAAATCTGCCTTCTTTTAATTGTTTAGCAGTTGTCTCTATCCACAGATAAAAATCTTGGTCGTAAAGAGGAGAGTTTGTAAAGACCGTAGGTTGAGGCACTGTCATCTGATTTTTCAACCTCCCAAAATCCAACCAGTAAACTTAATTTAATCCCGCGATCGCTATGTTCGTTACATATCTAAATCTGACGAGTCACGTCATGTGGAAAAACCAACGCAAAACCTAACCCCCCAGCCCCCTTCCCTAAAAGGTTCGGGTGAGAATTCAAAGCCTCTCTCCTTGCAGGAGAGAGGAATGGAAGCGAGGTTTTCCAAATCCCGTGAAAAGTAAGATCTAAATAGATTGCGTTTGAGCGCATCCCAAGTGAAACTTGATACGGGAGCAAGTAGCAGGGTAACTATATAATAACAATTTAGAGCCAGCTAGGGCGAATAGAATTCGCCCTTTTAACTAGCATATAGCAGCCACATTGCCGAAGAAATCGCACTCCAACCCATGCTCAACATCAGCCAACTTACTGGAATAATTAAAGAGGCTCTAGTACAACTTGATTTTCGTTTCTTGCCTCTGCTAGCACGAAAATCCCCTTGACTTATGCCTTCTGCTATCACCCCAAGAGCATGTCCAATATCAAAAGGGTCGATTGTATCGGCATTATAAGTAGAAACGCCTGAAGCTTCATTTCCTAGTACTTGCTGGATAACTCTTTCGATCAAATCCTACTGCCAGCACGCATCTGTACACTCAATCGCCTCATTTACAATCGGTTCAAAATCACCTAGGCTCCTACAAAGACGCACTAGATACCTGGGCTGCTTAGAACCTTGGTACGGTCTTTTGATCCACCAAGGGATGAGGTTAAATTTCATGAAATGAGGGGATTAAAAGTGACTTAATTTAACAGTTTCATTATGCCTTGAATCAATCGATAATGCGGCAAATTATGCTTTAAAAGTGTGCTTTGCACAATATTTTTACCTAAGATACCACCACAAGTTAAAAGGCATGCCGCAGAGGATTGGGCTAAAACTTTATCCGTTGATTCCAAGAAATAACCAATGGCATAAAGTAAATTTTTGTTATTGATTTGGGCTTCAGCATTACGCAAGGAAACTATGAGAATACGACTAGCCGTTGCAGGCATATTCTGAAATTCCACAGCTAGCCTTGTTTGATATTCTTCTGGATTCTCTGTCAACCATTCAACTATTGCTTCTGCAATTTCGTCTAGGGCATATTCATCCTTTTCACTTGCGTACAGATCATCAAGATACTCTCGGATTTGGACAGGAAAATCATGTAGTCCTACAAACCTCAACACAGGCACTGTTGATGTAGAGGTTAGGATTGCTTCATCCAAGAAGTTTTGAACTGGTGCATTAGAACTTGTCGATAAAGCTTGTCCAAATAAATTTAAAAAAGTGTAGTTGTCAATTAAAAGCCCAGCATTGCAATATTGAATATAATTTCTCAATGCATCCAGATTCACATGTGATGACCTAATATTTGTTGGTACGTCAGCATCAAGAGGAATAGATACCCTTACTGAAGCCTCATTTTGTCTATCCTTCAATGGGTTCTGGCCCCAAGACTTCGTGTAATTCCGGAGTGATGCACCACTGGAAAAAGTTCCTGGCTTCTCGATTGAATCGGTTAAGGTGTCCATCTACATCTTTGATCTCCGTTATCTTCTCAGTGTGAAAATCAGCGTCTATAAAATAACCCAGTTCATTAGATTCATTTTTTCGTGCAAGTCCGTACCTAGTACTCAGTATTGCATCTGCATCACTCAGACGGCACACGAAAAGCGAGAATGCTTCAGGAAAGTCATCTTCGGGCAAGTCCTCGGTTGCGAATATCCCTAAAATCGGGGTGAACTTGGATAGTTGGCGATAGAAGGCAGGGTGTTATCTAGGACAGGGATAAAGGTATCCTAATAAAATTCACTGATAGCGCGAATAATCAAAACCCAATAAAAAAATTTTTTCTTAACAAACTAAAAGTAATTGTCTCATTTTTGTATTACCTTAATTCTAATACAGGAGATCCTTGCTGTCTTCCGCACTTACGATGAGCTTTTTAAAATCTCTTTACACAGCACACTGCTAACTTAAGTTACAATTTGGCAAAATCTCAGGCAAGGGAAGCTTGTGGTACTTTGAGTCTTTTTGATCGGTTTCCGGCAAACTTATGGGTGGTTATGGGTAAAGTAGCATAAATACTTATGATAACTGGTCAATTAATTTCTAACGCAGCACTGCTGTCGTCAAGGGCGTAACAGGCTCAAAGGCTGGCATACGACCCTGCAGAACTGATAATTTAACCGTAGGTAGGTGCGGCAAAACGTACTCGCCAAACAATTTACACTCTTCAATTAGAGGATAACCTGACAAGATGAACGCTCGGATGCCCATATCTATGTAACGATTCATCTTCTCAAGAATTTGGTCTGGTGTACCAACTAATGCCGCCCCACAGCCTGATCGCGCCCGACCAATACCACCCCACAACAGTGGTTCCAGGTAATCATCAGTCGATTTTGCCCGGAACTCATCCTGTCGCAAGACTCCCAGCGATTTGTGATCTTGTGTGCGCTCTTTCAAGTTGAAGCCTTGGGGATCAAATTTTGACATAATTTTCTGAGCGTAGGCGTGTGCCTCCTCAACGGTAGAACGCACGATAACATGAACACGGAAGCCAAAATCAATCGAACGGCCATATTTGGCTGCCCTAGCGCTCATGTCCTGCATGGTTGCGTAGATGCTTTCTTCTGGTTCGGGCCACATCAGGAATACATCGCAGTATTTCGCACACACTTCTTTCGACCCCGAAGAAATGCCGCCGAAATAAAGCAAGGGACCGCCATTTTGCTGATAGGGCTTCACCGGGTCGGTGCTAGTGAGTTTTACTTGATAGATTTCGCCTTCAAAATCAATACTTTCCTGGGTCCAAGCTTGTTTTAGGATGTCAATGGTTTCGGAGCATCGTTTGTAACGCAGTTCGGGACTTTCGTTCACACCCGGCAGGTTGGAATTAATGATATTGATAGTCAGTCTGCCTTTGAGAATATGGTCAAGCGTAGCGATATGACGCGCCAGCATAGTCGGGAAGATTTCGCCCGTCCGCAAAGCTGCCAGCATATTGATCGTAGAGGTCTGTGGTCCCATAGCTCCAACAAACGGAATCACTTCAGAACCCACAAGGTATGAAGTCGGCAGCAGTATATTGCCAAAGCCCATTTGTTCGGCAGTCAGCATAATATTACGGCAGTGTTCATAGTTGCTCCGGCGATCGCCATCCAGTAAGCCTAAATATTGTGTATCGCCCCCGCAAAGGTCGTCAAACCAGGCAACTTCAACGTTTCGGACATCGGTTCGGATGGCAACAGATTCTATCGGGAAGGTGAGCATTGCTTCGTGGTTCTGATATGAATAACAAAAAACTACTAGTTGCTCCGATGCGCAATTACTAGTGCTAGCATTATGTCTAGTACTAATACTAGATGATATGACGGAACGTATTCAACTTAACTTGCGACTGGATGGGAATCGAGAGCTATTTGAAGCCGTGAAAGCAGAGGCGGCAAGACAAGACACTAGTGTAAATAGCTTTGTGATCAATGCCTTGAAGACGGTCTTAGAGTGGCAGGATCTAGAATCCTCGGCACAATCTACACCCTCCGTAGAGACAATTATAGAGGCACTAATGCCTCGGCTAGACAACATGTTAGAAGAAAAACTGAATAAGAAGCTGGAAGAAAAAGTGGGGGAATCAGCCGCCTAAAAGATCATCCCCCAGCTTTTAGGCAGGAACAGGGGGTTTTGCAAAAAATCCAAGAAACTCATCGCCAAGAAGTTCAGCAGCTACAGGCTGAGAATGCGAGGTTGCAGGCACTTTTAACAAGTGTTGGGGCTACCGCCAAAATGGACTATCGGGAGGTGCGCGATCGCGTCCTCGTTCGGTTCAAAGCACAAAAATTGCGAAAGGAGTCCAAGTCTAGGTTCCAAGATTTACTTGATGCTTTTATTAAGGAATTGCCTACACCACTATCCACACCCCCTACCACTGATAATCAACATCTAACTAGTGAGGCGTTAGGGTATGAAAATTACAGCTGGGATGAGTGGGCAAAGTTAGTAGAGCAAGCGGAAC
>CAZZYE010000261.1:0-4263 GCA_964658145.1 uncultured Stigonema sp. | reverse complement strand
TAATTCGTAATTCATAATTCGTAATTATTAAGAGCCAAAATACGGGGTAATAATTGAGATGCTTGGAATTTTTTACGAGTTCATAATTAAAACTCGTAGCGTCGTGAGCGAAGCATGGCGGAAAGAGTGCTAGTAGCCCTTAATTACGAATTACGAATTAGTAATTATTCGGACGTCGTATTTGCCTCCACGCTTGAGTGTGTGCTACTAAGGATAACATAAAATAGCAAAGTTTGTCATTGCACTTGTAGTCGGGGCATTAAGGAGCTTCAATAACTTTTGAAGCTAGCTAATCTGAACAGGGAATGATATCAAATCCGGTTGATTGCACATGGTATTTGTAGGGGCACAGCAGTGCTGTGCCCCTAGCGTTTGTGTGTTCATTTAACCGGATTTGATATGAAGTAGTAGCGCACCCTAAAATAAAATGTACGCTAAGACTAAACTTGCATCAAAAACATATAATTTTAGTTAATGAATTTACTGAGAATAAAGAGAAAGCGATCGCCTTATTAAAAGACGCCTTATACCAATTCTATGTGAGGCTGCACATTAACGCTCTCAGGCTAGAAGCCTGGGGCTAAACAAACAAAGCCTGCCTACGCAGGCTAATTATATGCAGCTTCATATAAAAACTGTATTACTGCTACTAGTTAACAAGAGTGGGGCAGTCAAGGAAAAAATTAAGAAAGCTCTAACTTTATTTCAGCTTTAAGTAAATTCATCTAAATGTGTTTACAGACGACTTACAGTTTTTTATCAATGTCTTTAATTATTTTATCAAGGAACTT
Source organism: uncultured Stigonema sp. (assembly GCA_964658145.1). Classification (GTDB taxonomy): domain Bacteria; phylum Cyanobacteriota; class Cyanobacteriia; order Cyanobacteriales; family Nostocaceae; genus Stigonema. The sequence goes on along the minus strand of CAZZYE010000261.1, from coordinate 3,472 downwards.
TATACTATTAATTTATAAACCGTATATTTTTGTAAAAACTAGATTTAGAGGAAAAGCAAGTGAGATATTTAAAAATATGTGGGTCTATTTTTCTTGGTGGAAAAGCATTGTGCGCCGTCCCTGTAATTGCAGGATTTCTAGGTTTAGCTCCAGAAGCAGTTACACTCTCCATTTTTGGGGGATTAATTGTATTGACTATTCACTTTTCCGCTACTTCTAGTACTTAATTTATTCAAACTTTGTTTGAGAAGATATTTATATCTTCTCAAACACATGCTCTTTTAATAGTAGGTAATTACAACAGTTACCCTGCTGCATCAACTTCATCGCGGTCAATATCTAGATAGAAAGTTAAATTGGCAATGCTGGCATGACCAGACCTTTTTTGCAGTATTGGCAGCGGCATTCCCTGCTTATACAACTTTGTTAGTCCACTACGTCTAAAAGAGTGTGTAGAAATTCCCTTCAACTTCATATATAGCGGATTTCAACCGGATGAAGTACACCCACAACGTAGGGGCGAATGGCCGTTCGCCCCTACCCAATGTACCTCACTGAATCGCAAACCGCTATAATCACAAGCTTTCTTCAAGGCTAAGTCTACTGATTGCAGGGACGATACCCGGACTTTCTTCCAGGAAACAGGTAGCCAGTTTTAGGTAAGCCTACCTCAATCATCAACTCACCAAGCTTTTTGGATATTTTTACGGATCTAGTCTTCTTGGTTTTAGTTGTGGCAGCACGGAAGATAATGCGAGTCCTTTAGGACAAGCCGCTCTTAGCAGCATCGCCAACAATATCTGACATGCTGAGCTGAAGTGCCTCACTAATGCGACATGATGTTTGATCGCTGTGCTATGACAGCCTTGATTCGCGTCTTAGTTACTTCCAATGCCTCCGGACTGGGCTGAGTCATAGCCCACGCAGTACGTTCCATCAAGCGCTTAGACCAAGCACTCAGTTTTGGGTAGTCACTCAAGGATATGCCCATGCTATGCAACTGAGGTATCACAGTTCCGGCAGCGACTTCTGCTAGGGTGAGGTGTTCACCACCAAAGTAGGGATTATCACCTAATAGACGTTCCAAGAAAGTCAGCACTATTGATACTTTCTGCAATGCAAGCTCAATTTTGTCTGATTCTCCTACAGGCAAACCTAGGAATATAGGAAGAAGTGGAGCAATGGCAGCCATGAGTTCATTGACAGTGACCATTGCCACCATCCGCACAGTTGCTATAGCCTTAGGATCTGTAGGCATAAGAGCTGGCGTGGGATACTTTGCCTCCAGGTAGTCTAGGATTGCTAAGGATTCCACGATGCTAAAGCCATCATCTACCAAGACTGGAACGTGATGGAAGGGGTTAAGCTCTAGGAACTCTGGTTTAAATTGTTCGCCATCCAGTTTGACTTCTACTAATTCAAACTCTAGCCCTTTTTCCAGTAGTGCAATCCAAATGCGACGAGAGTTGGGAGACGTGGGGGAGTGATAAAGTTTCAGCATGGGAAAATTTCCTGTTTCAGGTTTTTTTGCAAGAGTTTTATCCAAATACTCCTACCAAACCTTACTCATATTTAAAACAAACCCAGGCAATACCGGATCGCCACTAACAGTTACTGGGTTATCTAAACATTCCTCTGGTATCCTAGGACGATAAATGTAGACTTTTTTGTTCTTACGGTCAATCAACCAGCCTAACTGTATTCCTGGCTCCTTCATGTATTCTGCCATTTTTTCTTGTAAAGGCTTGAGGTTGTCAGACGGCGATCGCAGTTCAACTACAAAATCTGGACAAATGGGGGCAAACTTTTGCTGTTGTTCTGGTGAGAGAGCATTCCACCTTTCCAGTTTTATCCATGCGGCGTCAGGCGACCTTTCTGCACCTGTTGATAGCTTAAATCCTGTGCTAGGGCTAAAAGTTATACCTGTACCATCTTGTTCTGACCATACCCACAACTGCCCAAATATATTCCCTTCTCGATTGCCTGTGGTTCCACCAGTGGGGGACATAATTGATATCTCTCCAAATTTATTCCGCTCAATGCGTAAGTCGCGGTTAATTTGACAGAACTTAAAAAACTGCTCGTCTGTCATTTGCAACTCTGGGGGCATGTGTAAAACAATAGGTGATGAAAGCATACTGAAATTTCTTAAATTTTTCTACATCCAGCCAACGCTACCAAACCTTACTCATATTCAAAATAAACCCCGGTAAAACCGGATCGCCACTAACAGTTGCTGGGTTATCTAAACATTCTTCTGGTAAACCGGGACGATAAACATAAACTTTGCGGTTTTTGCGGTCAATCAACCAGCCTAGTTGTACTCCCGGCTCCCTCATATATTCTTCCATTTTTTCTTGTAGCGGTCTAAGATTGTCAGAAGGCGATCGCAGTTCAACCACAAAATCTGGAAAAATTGGCACAAATTTTTCTTGCTGTTTTTCTGATAGACTATTCCATCTTTCCAGTTTCATCCATGAAACATCAGGTGATCTGTCTGCACCTGTTGATAGCTTAAATCCTGTGCTGGAATCAAAACAGATTCCTGTACCGTCTTGCTTTGTCCAAATATATAGTTCTCCTATTATATCGAAGTTGCGATTACCCGTTGTTCCACCAGTGGGGGACATAATTGATATTTCTCCAAATTTATTCCGCTCAATGCGTAAGTCACGATTAATTTGACAAAACTCAAAAAACTGCTCGTCTGTCAAATGCATTGATTGGGGAATTTGCAAAACCAAAGGCGATGAAAGCATAATTGTTTTCCTCAATAGTTTTACACGAGAGCGAGTGTCACCAAACATAACTCATATTCAACACAAACCCTGGTAAAACTGGATCGCCACTGACGCTAGTAGGATTCTCTAGACATTCCTCTGGAAAACCAGGACGGTAGATATATACTTGGCGATTTTTGCGGTCAATCAACCAGCCTAGTTGTACTCCCGGTTCCCTCATATATTCTGCCATTTTTTCTTGTAGCGGTCTAAGATTGTCAGAAGGCGACCTAAGTTCAACTACAAAATCTGGACAAATGGGGGCAAACTTTTCTTGCTGTTCTTCTGATAAGCTATTCCATCTTTCCAGTTTCATCCATGCGGCGTCAGGCGATCTGTCTGCACCTGTTGATAGCTTAAATCCTGTGCTAGAGTCAAAACAAAGTCCTGTACCGTCTCGCTTTGTCCAAATATATAGTTCTCCGAATATACCGCCGCTTCGATTGCCTGTTTCTGAGCCAGTGGGGGACATTATTGATATTTCTCCAAATTTATTCCGCTCAATGCGTAAGTCACGGTTAATTTGACAGAACTCAAAAAACTGCTCGTCTGTCATTTGCAACTCTGGGGGCATCTGCAAAATAATAGGTGATGAAAGCATACTGAAAAAACCTAAATTTTTCTACATATAGCCAAGGCTACCAAACCTTACTCATATTCAAAATAAACCCTGGTAAAACTGGATCGGCACT
>CAZZYE010000260.1:0-8875 GCA_964658145.1 uncultured Stigonema sp. | reverse complement strand
CTCCCTTGTCCCCCTTGTCTCCTTGCTATTTAATTCCCACCTGAAGGTCTAAGTTTCTCTCGCCAGGAGGTATGTTCTGAGGATGAAGGGGCTGAGGTAGCGGCGGATTTGGTTGAGGGAGGCGAAAAATGCTCCAGAGATTTGGTTGTGGATGGTGAAGAATCTTTTTCTGCGCGTCGTCGTGAACGAGATGACTCTGAGTCAGACTCTTGATAACCTGATTCCTCACTGCGAGATCTACGAGCAATCCTTTGGGATGAGGAGGTTTCCTCTTGGGGTTGGTAGGATAGCCGTCTTCTGTGTCTTGGGGTTTCCTCTTGTTGTTGATCCTGATTTTCCTCAGAATAGTGCCGGCTTCTGTGCCTTTCTGATGAGCCATCGCCATTCTCATCAGAATTTCTGTGTCGATGCCGCTGATCTGATTCATCGTCACGAGCAGCAGCAGCACCCTTAACAATTCGTTTGGTTTTAACCGGTTCTGCCTTGATCGTACCTTTGCGATGTTCTAGCTTCGGTCGTGCGGGAAACTTTTCTACAGGCATTCCCTTTACCGCTTTTTCCATAAATTCATGCCAAGTGTTGGCGGCGCTTGCACTGCTGCCATTAGTGGGATTATTGTTGTCGTTACCCAGCCAAACACCTGTTACCAATTGGGGAATATAACCAATAAACCATAAATCGCGAGCTTCATCCGTCGTGCCAGTTTTTCCAGCAACGGGTCGATCTAACTGAGCAGGGCGACCAGTACCATCCGTCACTACATTGCGTAGCATCCACGTCATAATGGCAGCACTGTCAGCATCAAGCGCACGGTTTGACTTAAAGTTGGCTGACCAGATCACCTTACCCCCACGGTCCTTGATCTGACGGATACCATGAGCTTCTGTGTGTAACCCACCAGTGGCAAAGCTGCCATAAGCGCTAGTCAACTCCAGCAAATTCACTTCGTTTGAGCCGAGAGCCAAGGAATAGTATGGATTGAGGTTAGATTTAATCCCCATATCATGAGCGAGTTTGATAGTAGGGTTAAATCCCACATCCATTAACACCTTCACCGCTACTATATTGATTGACTTGGTGAGGGCATTGATCATGTCTATCGGACCGTGGAAGTTTTTACTGAAGTTTTTCGGTTGATAATCATCCACTTTAAAGGGTTCATCTACGTATGTATCGTAGGGATTCTTACCACTCGCTATGGCAGCAGCATACACAAACCCTTTAAATGTCGATCCTGGCTGACGTTGTGCCTGGGTAACACGATTAAACTGGTTCTTACCGAAGTCTTTGCCCCCAACCATTGCCTGAATTTCACCATTGCGGGGGTCAATGACAACCATTGCCGCTTGCTTAAAGTTCTGCCAGCGACCTTCATTTCGTAAGGTTTGAGTAACAGCATCTTCTGCCACCTTCTCCCAAGTCCGGTTGAGGGAGGTTTCTACTGTTAGACCGCCTGCTTGTAGCACTTTGGGAGAAACATATTTTGGCAATTCTTTCTGAACGTAGCTGATAAAGTAGGGATATTCTACTTTCCATCGCTTGGGCGGGCTGATATTAAGTCTTAATGGTTCCGAAGACGCTGCCTGTTTTTGGGCGGCGGTAATATATTTATCTTCCTGCATCCGCTGCAACACGATATTTCGCCGTTGTTTGGCAGCTTCTAGATTCACCTGTGGCGAGAAGCGATTGGGGGCGGGAGGTAATCCCGCGATCGTCGCCATTTCCCCCAAGGTGAGCTGATCCACCGATTTACTGAAGTACACTTGTGCCGCATCTGCTACCCCGTAAGCACCAGAACCCAAATACACCAGATTCAGGTAGCGTTCCAGAATCACGTCTTTGGGCAATTCGTGCTCGATTTTCTGTGCCAGACGGGCTTCCTTTAGCTTGCGCCAGATTGTCCGCTCTTGTTTTAAAAAGAGAATTCGTGCTAGCTGTTGGGTGATAGTACTACCACCTTCTACTACATTCTGCGATCGCAAGTTATTGAAAACTGCTCTGACAACCCCCTGAGTATCAACTCCACTGTGTTTGTAGAACCTTCTGTCTTCTGAAGAGATAAAAGCGAGTTTCAACTGATCTGGCATTTGTGAGAGCTTTAGCTGTTCTCTGGTCGCGTCTCCTTGCTGTTGTAAGATAGTATTATCAGCGGCTTTAATCGTCAGTGTTTGCTCTCGGGCAACGGCGTTCAGTTCGGCTTTATCTGGTAAAGTGCGGTCTATTGACCCGACAAAGTTACTTACAGCAAATATTCCACCGCCTACACCCAAGCAACCTGCCCAAAACCAATAGCGACGGTAAATAGGTCCTGTGCCGATAAGTTTAGCTATTATCCCCGGACGGTGCCCTAACTGCTTTTCCTTTACGTGCAACGTTTGTGGTAAGCTTTCATTTGTTGGCTCCTCTGTTAATCCCTCATTTTCGTGATGATTATCAGGCGGCAATTCCGGCTTTTGTTTTTCAGAGTCCCTCAACTTATTTGATCTTTCCTTAAACCAAGAGGTAAACTTTGCCACGTCTGTTCCTTGCTCCCAGCAGTTCCAACCAAACCACGACCAAAATATTCTAATTATTACACTAGGTTGGTGTTAATATACCATCCTCTGAATAATTAATTGAATTCACTGTGAAATAATATTTTTTAGAGTTTAATCAGCCAATTTTGTTAATATAATTACTGTTTTAAATATTACTAGAATCAACAGGACTTTTGAGAGGAGCGCAAAACGATAATATCCAACCCAGCTTGTCCAAAAAAAATGGGTAGCTTACTCAAAGCTAGTGCGATCGCCCTTGGTAGCAATCTTGGCGATTCTCTAGCAATTTTAGAAGCAGCCTTAGAAACTTTAGCACAAACTCCTGGTATTCTTCTAATTGCCAGATCCAGTTGGTACCAAACCAAAGCAGTAGGACCACCACAACCCGATTACCTCAATGGCTGCGCCATATTGCAAGTAGAAATCGAACCGCACTTGTTGTTAGAACTTTTGTTACAAATTGAAAATCAATTTGGGCGGACCAGACAAGAACGTTGGGGACCGCGATCGCTTGATTTGGACTTGTTGTTATACGATGACTTAATTTTGGATACACCAAACCTCCATATTCCCCATCCCCGAATGCGCGAACGAGGTTTTGTACTAGTACCACTGGCAGAGATCGCCCCTGATTGGGTGGAACCTGTTTCTAATTGTATGATTAAAGAACTCGTTAAAAAGGTAGACTGTTCTAATGTGCACCTATTGACCTGAAATTAATAATAACACCGATAAACACAAAACATTCATTGTTTGTCTGTGTGTTTTAAAACACTAAAATAGAACTATGCCATTAGGTAGAGAATTACCACAACTACTGAGACAACGCTTATTCTTTAAAGGACGCAAGTTTAATTTTGAGGTCAATCGCTTGCGTTTACCGAATAACATAGAGGGAGAATGGGAATGTATTCGTCACCCTGGTGGAGCCTTGGCTGTGCCTGTGACAGCAGAAGGTCAACTGATACTTGTGCGCCAGTACCGTTTTGCGGTTCAAGGAAGGGTTTTGGAGTTTCCTGCTGGCACTTTGGAACAAAATGAAGAGCCTTTAGTGACTATTCAACGTGAAATACAGGAAGAAACTGGCTACCGCGCTCACAAATGGCAAAAACTAGGAGAGTTTTTCTTGGCTCCTGGTTATTCTGATGAAATTATCTACGCTTACCTAGCACAGGATTTAGAAAAGCTGGAAACACCACCAGCACAAGATGAGGACGAGGATATTGAAACAGTGCTTTTGACTCCCGAACAGCTAGAGAAAGCCATTGCGGACGGTGAACCAGTAGATGCTAAATCAATTTGTAGCTTTTTCCTGGCGCGTCCATTGTTAGTTTGAGTTGTGGTTAGTAGGGGCGAACGGCCGTTCGCCCGTACAGTTGTAACAACTAACCACTAATATTAAATGCTTATAATACTATAGTTGGATAAATTTTTAGTAGATTAATATTTGGCATCACAGCGTATGAGTATGATAAAACTTCATTCATCTGCGTTTTTCTAAATGATTAGTGGAATTTTTGAAAATTGCATTGGCACTATAGATGCTGCCGCCACCCTAAAATATTGGGCTGAATTTGGTTACCAACAAATTCAACAAGGACAACTGAGTGCAGAACAAGCAGGATTACTTTATCAGCATCCAGCGGTGTTAACTTCATGGCGACTGCAAAATGGAGATTCGGCGGCGCATGGATTGGTACGGATCATGTTATGGTCGCAACCACGTAACGCGGGTTTGGGGAAAACATTGCCGATGGTTGTTGGTAGTCGTTGGTTTGCTTCCCTCACGCAAGATATTTACACCATTGCTGATGCCTTTACTGATGATACTAACAAAGGTGACTGGATTTATACTGAACCAGTCCGCGCTATCGAAGGTATGGGAAATCAAGGGACAGACTTGTATAACCGCTTTGTCGGTGTACGGGAAATGTTCGCGATTGGTAGGGAAACACGGCAGGCTTTTTTTCAACGATACAATTATACTCGTCCAGGCTATGGAGCGATCGCTCCTAATTCTCCCTTAAAAGTCAGTGAAGGAACTCACTCTAGTTTGGTGAGTGCTGACCATGATCTGACTTCTTTTTATCCCGAAATTTTGGGACTTATCCCCAATGAAATTAATGGTAAGCGTTCAGGCTATCAAAACCCCTCAACAGGGCAAACGTTAATACTTGAAGAAGGGCAAGAATTTTATCTATCGACGTTTTCGTCACCAAAAGATATTGCAGGCGGACTGCAAATTTATACTCCCCTTTACCCTACTCCCGATCAACGGGAATTTTCCCAACCAGGTTCACTGGGTTTAAGCCTATTCACATATCAAGTTGAAGATATTCAACACGAACACCAACGTGTATCCAACAGCAGCGCCACCCATGTGACACCGATTGTAACTAATGAGTTTGATGAACCTTCATTTGGGTTAGTGGCACCAGATGGCTTCTACTGGGTGATTGTTGGTTAGGCGGGGGCGTTTGCGTTCGCTTACCGCAATAACTTACTCATCTGATTCAGCAAATAAAGATTCTAGATCTCGATAACCACTAACCACACGCACAATTTCAATTCCATTGTTTATAACTCGGTAAAGAATAATGTAACTATCCAAAGGAACACCCCGCAACTCTGGTTTAATATTTCCATAACTGCGCCCCATATTCGAGAAATTAGCTAAATACTTACACTTTTTGTCAAACTCATCAACAAAACGCTCTCCAGCCTCAATACTTCTGCTTGCAAAATAATCAATAATTTCTTCTAAATCAAGGCTGGCTTTAGGAGAGATAATATGTTGTTTCATCCTTGCGCCTCTCTCGCTTTACGCAGTTTTTCTCGCAATCTCTCAACTACAACTTCCCCATCAATCCCTTCTCCTCTATCCAATTGTTCAATAGCCACCTCAACTTTTTGCCGTGTTTCTTCTACCCACTGCTGATAACCTTTGTCCCACTCTAATAGCAGCTTCAGTGCTTTACTAATCACCTCTTCAGCAGAAGCATATCTACCTGTAGCAATTTGCGTTTGGATAATTTGTTCTAGTTCAGGTTTAAGTTGGATATTCATGATTTTTACTTCCAGTTTATTAACAGCTTTAACCTTGTTATAACAATATTTACCTATTCAAAGGCTGGCAATGTTTTATGGTTAGTGGCACTCAAGATGGCTTCTACTGGGTGATTCTTGGAAAGTAAAGGGTAGCCAACATATCACACCGAATCAAAGTGTACTCGTTCCCAAACCATTGGTAATAATCCCTAATAAATATTCTTTTGTCTTTAGAATATCCAGAGTAGAACGTACCTAGTCTAAATATGATATTGTTGGTTTCGGATTTCACAAATCAACAATATAAAATTTGAATGACGTGATCGCGGAGCGTTTCCCCTATCAACCTAACATATATTCGTCTGGCATCGATCGCCGTCTAATTTAATTGTAGCCAATTTACACCTATGAGAATTTCTGGAAGTTCGTCTCCACCTAAAACTGGGATTATGTACTCCTGTTCATCTAGAAGTACTTTTCCTTGATAAATATTAAACCTTGCGTCCCCCCGTGCCGTTCGCATCTGTTCCTTGCTAAAGCTGCTGGAGCAGCCGCCGCTGGTTACGGCGGTGCTATAACTGTTGCTACCTCAATAGGAGTAGCAAGCACTGGAACAGCTATCTCAAGCCTCAGTGGCGCTGCGGCTACGAATGCAATGCTGGCATGGTTTGGCGGTGGAGCGATCGCAGCTGGTGGTGGCGGTATGGCTCTTGGTGCTGCTGTGCTTGGTGGTATCACTTTTTTACCAGCTTTGGCGATCAGGGGCTTTTTTGCAGCTAGCGAAGGTGAGAAAGCCATGACAAAGGCGCGGGAGTACCATGCCAAAGTCAACAAAGCAATTACTGAAATTAACGTTGCTGAAGATTATTCCCAACAAGTTAAGCAGCGAATTACTGAGTTAAGAGGCATATTTGAGTCTCTTAACACTCACGCTATTGAAGGTCTTAACAAACTTGAATCTCAAACTTTTGATTCCAAGAGGGATGCTGAAAAATTTCAACAGCTAGCAATTCTCATGAAGGGACTTGTAGAAATTTTGAAAACCCCTGTCTTAAACAGTGAAGGGAAGCTTAACCTTGGCACTGTGACCATCCTAGAGAAATATCGCAATCTACCTGGTAAATAGACATGAAAGCCAAGAAAGTTCCTGTAGAAGTATTGGGCGCAGGAGTAGATGCTACTCAATGCTTACACGCTGTTGTTGAAGCCTACACACAGATGCGATCGCTGCCTCACGGGTTTCAGCCAATGCCACACAATCAACCAACTCTGGCACTGATGCCATAAAATGCCCCGACTCAGTCCGTTCAACCAGAACATGAAGAGACAGCCTATTTAAACTTGCGACGGCTAGAAGATTCATACAGAGCCATATCAGGTTTTCTTTCCCCATAATAATGCCTCCGGCACCATCCTAACATTACCATTGTCTGGGGCGACGCTCGCCTCTCCCCGACTATTCGATATTATGTATAGGTTTTGAGCAATTGTACCGATAGTCGCAGCAGCCCCCAATAGAAACAGAGCGGTTTTATGCGACTTTACGATCATCGCTCTGTTATAATAGAAATAGGCGGCATTCGTTTTCAGTCTTTGCACTAGTGCCCATCCAGCTTTTCAAACCTTTATCCGTCCGCCTAAGACTGACGCCACAGGCGACAGGCCGATGTTATCTCCGGAGTCCTATGTCTTTTTCTACTCTCGGCTTGTCCAATGAAATTATCCGTGCCGTCACCGAGCGAGGGTACACCAAACCTACGCCAATCCAGATGCAGGCGATTCCTGCCGTATTGTCGGGTAGCGATTTGCTAGCTGGTGCACAAACCGGCACTGGCAAGACTGCTGGTTTCACCCTGCCGCTTCTGCATCTGTTGTCGTCTGACAACAGCTTCAAAGGCAGTAACAGTGAATACCCCCCAATCCGGGCGCTGATTCTCACCCCAACTCGCGAACTCGCCGCACAGGTCGAGGAAAGTGTGCGCGAGTACGGCAAGTACCTGAAGCTGAACACGATGGCGATGTTCGGCGGAGTCAGCATTAATCCCCAAAAACGGCTTTTGAAGGGTCGCGTGGATATTCTGGTCGCTACCCCAGGGCGACTGCTAGACCATGTGCAGCAGGGCACGGTAAACCTATCGCACATTGAAGTTTTGGTGCTGGATGAAGCGGATCGGATGCTGGACATGGGTTTTATTCATGATATCCGCCGCATTCTCTCCCTCCTGCCCAAACAGCGACAGAACTTGCTATTCTTCGCGACCTTCTCGGACAAACTCAAGGCACTTGCCGCAGGGCTGCTCAATCACCCGAAGATGATCGAGGTGGCACGCCGCAACGTTACCGCCAACACGGTGGCACAGAAAGTTTACCACGTAGACCGTGACAGGAAGCGCGAATTACTTACTCACCTGATTAGGCAAGACAACTGGTATCAAGTGCTGGTGTTCACGCGCACCAAGTATGGCGCTGACCGTCTGGTTAAACAGTTGACCGACTCCCGCATTCAAGCACTGGCTATCCACGGTAACAAGAGCCAGTCGGCGCGTACCCACGCTCTGGCAAAGTTCAAGAATGGTAGCCTACAGGTACTGGTAGCAACGGACATTGCTGCTCGCGGTCTCGACATCAGCGAACTGCCGCATGTGGTCAACTTCGATCTGCCCAATGTACCGGAGGATTATGTTCATCGCATTGGTCGCACTGGTCGCGCTGGCGCGTCAGGTGAAGCCGTATCGCTGGTGTGCGTTGATGAATACCAGCTGTTAGCGGATATCGAAAAACTGATTGAGCAGCGGTTGCCATTAGAAGCGATCGCTGGCTTTAAACCCAACTCCACAACTAAGCCCGAACCAATTCAAGATGGACGCAAACACAAACCCAGACACGGACGTGACAAGCGGACGGCTGATCCCGCTAAACCGTCACCAAAGACATCGGCTAAAAAATCGGCAGGGCGAACCGTGGCAGGTGGCAACAACTCCGGTGTTCGTTCGGGAGCATCGCGCCGTTCCCCTAAACGCTCTAGCTGATCCATGCATATTCACTTTCATAGCCTGCTAACCGCGTTATTGCGATCAACAGGTTACTCATTAAAGATGCGATCAATCTGCCCTTAGTTGCGACCAAAGTGAGTGGAAGCAGTAACAGGCTTGCTGGTGTAGATATAACCCCGTGGGATGCTGATACTTGGAATATTAAACATTGGTGTAGAAAACAAGCACTCTTCATATCTGGGTTAACATCTTCAGTCATCATCATTTTGGTACTTTTGTAAGAGCGCCTGAATAAGC
>CAZZYE010000259.1:7872-8881 GCA_964658145.1 uncultured Stigonema sp. | reverse complement strand
ATGTGGTAACGGATTTGGCAACAGATTTGGTAACGGATGTAACGGATGTCATAACGAAATTAACAGATTTAACAGATGAGTTATCGTTAGGTTTTACAGATCAACCATCCGTTACATCCGCTACAACATCCGTTGCTGGGAATCCCCCCTCTCCCAGTCATACTCAGACACCATCGGCAATTTTGGCGCGAGAAATTGTAGTATATGACACATACAGTGAAGCTGATACTTTCAAGAACCACCCCTCTAAACAGCAGTCACAACCAGTGTCACATGTATCAGTAATAACAGAACCGCTAGCAATTCCACAGATGCATCTCCCAAACGGCGAATTGATCTCTGGAAACTCTATCAGGGTGTTCGTACAGGTTGCTGACCGACGCCCTCAACTAGCGGTGAAGTTATGGGTCGAAGATTGCCAAACTCGGTGGTTGCTGGATGGTCCTAGGTTGTTAACAAATTTGCTACCCAACTCTTTAGGAGGGTTGGAAGTTATGACTCACATCAGCGTTCCTTTTGGCTGTCAGGAAATTCGCGTGGAGGCGATCGCTGTAGATCTGGTAACCCAACAGGAAAGCCACAAAGTCACTATCTTGCGGACTGTAATTCCTCCGGATTTACCAAATTTGCCGCTAGATGAACTCCTCCTAAGTATATAAAAAAAGTCAGAAGTTGTAGATACGCGATATATCGCGTCTTTCCAAAAGAAAGCGGAGTACAACGAGATCGCGAAGGCGCTGTGTTAAAAATCTTGAGGATTTAAAAAATCAGGCGGAATTTGCAGTAAGCTCATCTTGAATTGTGCTGTATTTTAGGAATCTTTACTATGGCAACTTCATTTTTGCCTTCTATCTTGGCTTATACTACATTTTTGCCTTCCATTTTAGTACCTCTGACTGGTTTAGTCCTTCCGGCTGTGACATTCGCGTTTATGTTGTTATACATTGAACGTGATGAGATTGGTTAAAGCTAATGGCTAATCGCTAATAGCTAATGGCAAAAATTGACT
>CAZZYE010000259.1:0-7862 GCA_964658145.1 uncultured Stigonema sp. | reverse complement strand
AAACCGCCCCTCTCAATGAGACGGGCGGTTTTTTGATGCTGATTTCTAAACAAGTGCTAGAATATTCAGACTTACGATAATCTTGAGATCAAGCTAGCATTAGATGGAAGAGCCGAGTCCGGCATAAGCTCCATAAAAGAAAATGCCTAAAACGGTTATCAAAACTAGCCCTACGATCGTAGCAACGATCCACAGGGGAATTCTTCCACTTCCTGACACAGTTTTTTATCCTCCCTTAATCAAAATAGATAACGATTTATAGCAGTTTTTCCAGTTAGTTAAAGAAGTAACTGGAAAACAAAATCCCCAGAACGAAAATGAGTAGTAGTCCTAGGAAAAGCGAAGTCCGGTTTAGTTCAACCGGCTGCTTATTGGGATTCGGGCTTCTGTCCATGATTTTCTCCTAGCGTTGAATGAACTGCATTGAGGCGATCGCGCCCAAGAAGAACACGGTTGGCACAGCTAGAGAGTGAACCGCAAGCCATCTAACTGTAAAAATCGGATAAGAAATTGGTTGATTGATGTTATTGCCGCTAGTCATGATTTCAAACTATTTTTCGTTAATAAATTGATCAACTTGTTGTTTTGCTTCAAACCGTTTATCCAGGATTGGCAATTCCTGCCTTGATTGTGTGTAATACTCGTTGGGGCGAGGTGTGCCAAACACATCATATGCCAAACCGGTGCTGACAAATAACCAACCCGCAATAAACAACGCTGGAATGGTGATGCTGTGAATTACCCAGTAACGAACACTGGTAACAATGTCCGCAAATGGCCGTTCTCCAGTAGTACCCGACATCTAGACCTCTCCCTTCAGAATGATTGTGAATGAACTTATTATCCTACAAACTTTAGAAAGAGTTACAAGTTGCAACCTCTTTCTCAGAAATCCGGAGCAATACTTAACATCAAGTTACATTAAGCTGCCTCTGGCTGAGAACCATCTGCAACCGGAGGTTGATATTTCAGCAAAACACCGTGATCGCCGAGAATAAATCCCAATTCTGGCGATAAGAAAACAATCTTGTAAAGATTCGCGGGAACACCTTCAACATCACGGTCTTTTTCCCAAGTTTTACCACCATCAACACTCTTTAGCAGATTAGAGCTACCACCACTGACCCAAATTTCATCGGGTGTGCGGTAAGCTAAATCAAGCAAACCCCAGCTGGTAGCACGTTCTGGATATAAAGCTTCCAGCCAATCGTCAGGCTTGGCTGGATCGGTAAACCGGATTTGACCTCCCCTTGCTAACATCCACAACTGCCCATTTTCAGCAAATCCGATATTTTCGACTCGCCGGGAACTATTCCGGTTGTGGGGTACCCAAGCATTTTGCCCTGGCTGCCAAGTCGAGTAGAAGTTGCCCTTAGCGGAAACAGCAACATATTTGCCATCAGCAGAACGATCCATATTGCGAACCACGCCGACGGCTTCTTCTACCCGCGCTTTCCAGTTTTGACCACCGTCTGTTGTCTTATATATTGCTCCCACATTGGTAGCCATCTCAGCTGTGTTTTGTCCTAGGGCTACGATGCTGATCGGATTTCCGGGTAGCCTTTCACTCATGAGAATACGTGACCAAGAATGACCTTCATCAGTGCTATGCAAGAGCAGAGAGGGTTCTCCGACTATCCACCCTTCTTTACCCGCAAAGCTTACTGAGTTAAAGCGATACTTGGAGTCATCCAATTGTAATTTTAGCGGTTGCCAAGTTTCTCCACCGTCTTTAGTTTCCAAAAGAGCGGCACTGGTGCCTACTAAGTAGCCATGCTGGGGGTTATCAGTAAAGGCAATGTCCAACAGGTTGACATCTGTTGGCACTTTAATTACTGCCCAAGGGTTGTAGCTTGTAGAGGGAACTTTACTACACCCCACGCACATCAAAACAGCCACAAACAAGGCAAATATCCGTTGCCAAATTCTCATACTTGAACACATCTGTATTTGTTAGTTTTTTGTGAATTTGTTTATAGTTCTGACTCCTGTAGAGACGCGATATATCGCGTCTCTACGCTTAAAAGCAGCGCGTTTCATTGTACGCCGTAGAAACTCATAAAAAACAAGAAACCAAGAACCAAAGCACCAAAAATTAGAATATTCTTTTGTGCCGGCGTCATTTTGTTGACACCTAAACCATAACTGAGATTTTCTTGGAAGCCAGAAGCCTTGCCTATTGGACCAATGTTGGTGAAAGCTTTTGCCTTGGCACTGCAAACTGGACAGGTCCAATTTAGCGGCAGTTCCAAGAAAGGTGTTCCTGGGGGAATGTCATGCTTATCGTCCCCTTGCTCGGGTTCGTAAGTATAACCGCAAACACGACACTCGTAGCGGTCTAAGTCAGTAGTTTCTACAGCTTGTTCGCTCATAGCTCTGAAAGTCGCGATCGGGGCGAATCTTAAATGTACGTTAAAAATTATGACATACCTGTTACTTGTTTTATAGTTACCAAAAACGAATCAAATCATCTCCGGCTCTATTTTTCAGGATTCAGAAAAGTCAAATAGATATAATGTAAAAGAAGTTAACACTAGCTTGAACACTCCTACTGGTAGATATTGATTGTGTTTGTCCTCAGCGGTTACGAGTACCTTCTAGGCTTCTTCTTAGTATGCAGCCTAGTGCCTGCCCTAGCTCTCTCAGCGTCCAAGCTTGTGCGACCCAGTGGTCACAACCCAGAACGGCGCACCACTTATGAATCTGGCATGGAACCTATCGGTGGTGCCTGGATACAGTTCAACATCCGCTACTACATGTTTGCCCTGATCTTCGTCGTCTTTGATGTAGAAACGGTATTCTTGTATCCTTGGGCGGTTGCCTTCCACAGTCTTGGGCTGTTGGCATTTATTGAAGCGCTAATTTTTATTGGAATTCTTGTAGTTGCCTTAGTGTACGCATGGCGTAAAGGAGCTTTGGAATGGTCTTAGATACTAACTTAGAGGAGCACAAACGCATCCTCAACCCAATTGAGCGTCCTACAGTCACCCAACAGTTGTCAGAAAACGTCATCCTCACCACAGTGGATGACCTCTACAACTGGGCGCGGCTTTCTAGCTTGTGGCCGTTGCTGTTTGGCACTGCTTGCTGCTTCATTGAATTTGCAGCTTTGATTGGTTCCCGATTTGACTTTGACCGCTTTGGTTTGATTCCCCGTTCTAGCCCTCGCCAAGCTGACTTAATTATTACGGCAGGGACAATCACCATGAAGATGGCACCCCAACTCGTGCGTCTTTATGAACAAATGCCAGAACCAAAGTACGTGATCGCTATGGGCGCTTGCACGATTACTGGTGGTATGTTTAGCGTCGATTCTCCCACGGCGGTGCGTGGAGTCGATAAATTGATTCCCGTGGACGTGTACTTGCCTGGTTGTCCACCACGCCCAGAGGCGATTATCGATGCGATCATCAAGCTGCGGAAGAAGATAGCTAATGATTCGATCCAAGAACGGGGTTTGATTAAGCAAACCCACCGCTACTACAGCACGACTCACAGCATGAAGCCTGCAGAGCAAATCCTGACTGGTAAGTATATGCAGTCAGAAACTCGTGTCGCACCGCCAAAGGAATTGGCACAGGCGATCGGTATGCCAGTACCACCAGCTTTGCTGACACAGCCACAAAAGGAGGAAACACCCCGTGGTTGAAGAATCAAAACCAGTACCAGCAGCAGAACAGTCTCTGGTAAAAGCGGCTAAAGTTTCGCAGTGGCTGACGGAAAATGACTTTGCCCATGAGTCTTTGGAAGCAGACCATAACGGTGTAGAGATCATTAAGGTGGAACCGGATTTCCTGCTCCCCCTTGCTACAGCACTGTATGCCTACGGGTTTAATTCTCTCCAGTGTCAATGTGGTATTGATTTGGGACCAGGACAGCAGTTGGTCAGTGTGTATCACTTGATTAAAATCAGTGATAATGCTGATCGCCCTGAAGAAGTACGCTTAAAGGTTTTCTTACCACGAGAAAACCCCAGAGTGCCTTCAGTATACTGGATCTGGAAGACAGCAGACTGGCAAGAGCGTGAGTCTTACGATATGTTGGGCATTGTTTACGAAGGACACCCGAATTTGAAGCGGCTGTTGATGCCGGAAGATTGGGTAGGTTGGCCCTTGCGTAAGGATTACATCTCGCCTGATTTCTACGAGTTGCAGGACGCTTATTAGCGCACCTCACCCCTAGCCCCTCTCCGCAATGCGGAGAGGGGTAATTTTTTGATCCTCTTGCACAAGAGCAGCGATCGCATCCCCTGATCCTGTCAAAATTAACTAGGATGCCTTTCAATACGGTTCGGTTATCCATGTTCATCCTTGCAAGATCCCCCCTAACCCCCCTTAAAAAGGGGGGCTTGTTCCCCTTTTTAAGGGGGGTTGGGGGGATCAGCGCCTTAACCGAACCGTATTGGTAGGTTACTGATTCTTGCATGATGTCTTCTCTTAATATTTGATTAATTAATTATGCCCGGACAATAGTAACAGAACGTCCATTGTTTGTAGTTGTAACTTGAGTATTCAAGCGCTCTTCTATAGGTAAAGCTTTTGTGCGTAAATCGAAAATAACCAACCAACCAAAATTTACTCCCAACCGCGCCAAATAAGAATCTAACTGTTCAATACCTGATTCCATTGGATCGCCCCTTTTATCTCGCCAAGCCTTCAACTCAATTCCTAACGTTATATTCCCATATCTCAAACACAAATCCATCCGATCGCGTCCAATGGCATATTCCCGTTCTAAGGTTCCACCCCCGTTAACCACACGATGTAAAAATGCCATTAGTACTAAGTGCGGTGCAATTTCATGGTAAGCCGCACTACCAAGTAATGGTTCCCCATGCTGCCGCCAAAACATGATAAATGCCTGTAACAAAGCATCCGTGTCTAACTCACCGTTAGTAGTTAACCAAGTAGGTGCTATTTGAGGCAAAGAAGCCATCGGTGTTACAGTTAATACTCTGGGTAAAACCTCGCGGTAAATCGGATTGGCGATCGCCATTCGTGCATTGGTAACAAGTTAGAAAAGAGTATATTTTGTCAATATATCTTAGTGTAGAAAAATCATAAATTATAATGATAATCATAGAAAGGGGAGGGTGGAAGAGTTCGGCTATGGCGAAATGTTCCACCCTCATACGATTATCATTATCAATAAATTCTCAAAGACTTTTCGCTTGGGCGAGAAAATTATTACGACTTTACCCATAAGTTGAGCAATTGCTCAACTTATGGGTAAAGTCGTAGTAATATCACTATATATTTAAGTTTGTCTAATTCTTTTATGATAATGATAATCAATAATAAGAGGAGTAGGCGCCAGACTCTCTAATACTCCTCTTTCCCTAAAACAACGATTATCATTTTTATTTAAATAATTTGAGTATTTCAACTCATTGACAATCATGCGCTTTATCTTAGCCTCTCACGGATGCAACGAGACTCATCAAGCACCTGTTCGCGCAATTGATTTGCAAACAACTCTTTTTTTGTCCAAAGTCCAATCTATTAGAGAACTTCAAAAAATAAATTATCCCGTAGTTGTAGGGTGCGTTAGCGCTCTTCGTAACGCACCACTATCCGGTGCGTTACGGTGTTCCACCTAACGCACCCTACGAGGAGCGGATATTTTTTTATTTGGAAGTCCCTTACTTGCAACTCCGCTGGCGCTGGTAATGGGTAATTGGTAGTGAGTAATGGAAGAAGAAACCATTACAGGGTAAGAATTTCATCAATTACCAATTACCGACTTTAACTAATAAATATGCACCTTAGATGCAAGGGCAGCTTAGTCTCAGTTTATACTAAATTTTAGTAAATAGTTATACATCGCATTTGCCATGACTGAGACTGCCCTCGACAGATTGTGTTTGCTTGTAACAAGCGCTGCTGCCCTCAATCCCGAAGCCTTTACGCTGATTCAAACCGTACCCCTTGCTTCAAAAGTAGCCTTGAACATCGTACTAATTGCCGGCTTTTCTCAGGGTGTAGGTCAAGCCATTGTGCTATTCGTTAACCGAGTCAAACCAATTCGCTTTATCCTCAGTCTGTTGATGGCGTCTGTGTTATTCGCATTCAGCGTTTGGTTTTGGGGCTTAAGTACATGGTTAGTAAGCCGCACACTATTTAATACTAATACCCCGTATAGCATCGTGTGGTCTACCCTGGGACTTGCCTACGCACCACTGATGTTGAGTTTTTTAGTCGCATTGCCTTATTTGGGTGTGCCAATTCAAGTATTGCTCTCCATTTGGACGCTGTTAGCATTTGTGATGGGCTTGCATGTCACCCTTGGTCTTGGTATTTGGCAGGCTTTTTGGTGCTGCGTGTTGGGATGGGTTGTATTTCAGCTTTTGCAGCGCACCCTTGGACGACCGATGGCAACACTTGCCAAGTGGCTGTCTCATACAGTACCAATGACACAGTAGGTAACCCATTTACAACCCATGTAGAGACGTTGCAGTACAACGTCTCTACACGCATTGATTTTTCACGAATTACCTTAACCTATCCTGCTTGAATTTGAAAATTTGCTACACCGGAGTCAAAAAAGCCCTTATTTACAACGAAGAATCAAGCATGAGTGAAGGTATCTTGCAGGAAATTACATAAGTGGAGGTGCAATGCTTATTTGTATTGACGATCGCATCTAGACTTAGCACTAATTTATTCCTTTAGACAGTCCAGTAAAAGAAGCCATCACCAACCAAGGCTAGAAGAGACATTGCTTCGGTGTTTTTTATGCTTATTTAGGTCACGAAGATTCAAACATTGGGTCAGTCCATTTAAAATGCGTATATTGTAGCTTATTTTTCATCATACAGCAGGTTGATACTGAGATCAGCCACTGGTATCAAACAGGCAGTAGATGCACTGCTTCAAAGCACAGGTGGTAGGCGCTACATCACATGAATCCAGAAATCCAGCAGGCATTATTTGTAAACTTCACCAGAATAAGGAGTAAAAACTCATGAACAGTTCGTTAACCAAACCCCTAGCTGTCGTGACTGGTGCCTCCAACGGCATCGGCTACGAACTTGCCAAACAGTTCGCTCAAAACGGCTTTGACCTCCTAGTCACGGCTACCGGTCCAAGCATCAACGAAGCTGCTCAAGCCTTCGAGGATCTGGGTGCAAAGGTTGAGACGGTGCAGTCTGATCTCGCCACATATGACGGTGTCGAAACGCTCTACAACAAGATTAAAGCGACTGGTCGAGCGGTGGATGCGATCACTATTAACGCGGGCGTAGGAGTCGGCGGCGATTTCGCCCGTGAAACCGACTTGAAGGACGAACTCAATCTCATCAACTTGAACGTCGTCTCGTCCGTACATCTCGCCAAACGGGTGGTGAAGGACATGGTCGAGCGCGGTAAGGGACGGATTCTCTTCACTTCGTCCATCGCTGCCCTGATGCCCGGACCGTTCGAGGCGGTCTACGCAGCCTCTAAAGCGTTTGTGTACTCCTTCTCAGAGGCGCTACGCAACGAGTTGAAGGACACGGGTGTCACCGTCACTGCGCTCATGCCTGGACCGACCGATACCAACTTCTTCCATCGTGCGGATATGGACGACACCAAGGTGGGCGCGACCAAGAAGGACGACCCTGCCGAAGTCGCCAAGCAGGGTTTTGATGCCCTGATGGCAGGCAAGGACGACGTCATCGCAGGTTCGCTCATGACGAAGGTTCAGGGCGCTGTGAGCAAGGTCTTGCCTGATACCGTTAATGCCGAACTGCATCGCCAGCTTTCTGAGCCGGGGTCAGCCGACAAGTAATCAGCCCCGCTCTAGCTTTATAGGCACTTGACCTATAAAGCGCTCGCTCTCAAACAGAATTGACAACATTGTAAGGGCGCGGTTTCCGCGCCCCT
>CAZZYE010000258.1:0-8907 GCA_964658145.1 uncultured Stigonema sp. | reverse complement strand
AGGACTAATTAAATCAAGGCGTAAGCGCCACCGCTACTATTGACGCTTACACCCAGCAAATTTGGGCTAATGCCCCTTAAGTTGACACCAATGGGCAGTGCCGTGCCCCTACGCCATGTGTCGCATTCTTTTTTAAAATTAAATTGGTATAACATGTGTGAAGACCATTTTCAAATACTCCACTAAAAATGGTGTTTACGATCTAAAAGCGTTATAAGTCTGCAATCAACCTTGCTTTTCTCAGAAAGAATTGCAGTACACTCTCTTCTCTAGAAATAATATCGGCTCTGCCTTCCATCCCTAATTGAATGGAACACTGTTTTTTGCCGTTATTGAGGAAAAGGCTTTCAGGCTCAATTGTTACTTCATAAAACGCACCAACTATAGCAGTATTTTGGCTTGTAGCCGTTGTAGGGGCAACTCCAGCAGCACCATTTGCTTGCGGGACGAATGCATCTGGGGAAATAGCCTTGACTTTACCTTTAAGAGTGCCGTAATCTGGATAAGGACAAGCAGAAACCCGCACTAAAACTTTTTGTCCTTCTTTCAACTTGCTTTTTTCCTCAGATGCTACTGCTGCCTTAACTACTAAGGGGGCATCACTAGGGACAATTTGAGCGATTTCCTCTCCTGGGCGCACAGTTTGACCAGAATTTCGCAGATTGAGTTTGGATATTATACCATCTGCTGTAGCAGTGATGACAGTCTGACTGAGGTCAATTTCTACTTGTTGGAGTTCATGGCGATCGCGCTCAATTGTTTGCTGAATTCCAATCCGTTGCTGGATGAGGGCTTTGCGTTCTTTGTCTAATGTAGCTTGGTTGGCTTTAAGAGAGGCTTTTTCTTGGGCAATACGCTCAGTGGCGATCGCTACTTCTGCATGACTTGGATTAAGTGTAGCTACTGCGCGTCGCCCTCTGGCACTAGCTGCCGAGATTGCTTGTTGTAGCCGTTCTATTGTTTGTTTTTGCGCCTCAATTACTGCTTTTTGTGCCTCCACTGCTTGTTCTTGTTGGCTAGCAGCTAGTTTTGCTTCCTCGAATTGATCTTGAGAAAGCGCTCCAACTTTTGCTACTTTCTGATATCGGTTCCGCTTCAACTGTGCTGCTGATAAGCTGGCAACCCTTGACTTTAAGTCCGCTTCGGCTGACTTTAACTCGGCTCTTGCTTTAAGCAATTCCTTGTCAGCTATTTTAACATTCGCCTGTGCTTCTTCGACATCAGATGTGGTGATAATTTGCTTGTCTCGATAGTCTCGACTGCTATGCTCTAGCTCAGCACTAGCACCAGCAATCACACGGTTAATGCGATCGGTTTCGGCTGCGATCTGACTATTGAGGGCACCGATCTGGGCGTTGATTTGAACGAATTGTAACTGACTCTGCTGAATATTGCTTTGCAATTGACTTTTTTTGGTTTGAAGGCGAGAGTCGTCAATAGTAGCAATGACATCTCCTTTTTTGACAACTTGATTATCTTTGACAGAAACGCGCATAACTGAACCTTCCGTTGCAGCCTGAACAATCCGCAACTCACCAGCAGGACGGAGGTTCGCCTGTGCTTTGACAGTTACCTTATACTTGGTAACAGATGCAGTGGCGATCGCTATTCCCAAAAAAGAGAGCATAACCATTCCGCCAACAGTAGTCCAACGACCAAGTGGTGGCAGAAATTCGTTTTCTTGAACTGGGGGTAGAGAGTCTGAGTTGGAGTAGCTAAGCGTCATGATTGTATGATTGCTCTGGAAAAGCCGTTAGAATCAGATTTGGAGGATTTCAAAACCAAACCATTTAGTGATGGGGCAACTTCGTCTAGGAATTCTAAGTGTTCACCCGGAAGAAGGCGTAGTTCTTGGGGAGTACCTTGAATTTTCAATCGCCCTGACTCCAGCAGCACAATCCAATCGGCTCGCTGAATAACTTTGGGGCGGTGGCTAATCATAATTGTGGTTTTGCCCTGTCTGTAGTACAGCAGTTTATCTAGCACAAGGCTCTCACTTACTGGATCGAGAGATCCAGTGGATTCATCTAAAATAAGTACAGGTGGATCGGTAACTATAGCTCTGGCGATCGCTAATCTCTGCCGTTGTCCACCAGAGAGATTCGCGCCAAATTCTCCTAAAACTGTTTGATATTTATCGGGCAGTTTACTGATAAACTCGTCTGCACCAGCAATCTGACAAGCCCTAACAATTTGTTCAAAAGTAATGTGGGGATAACTGAAGCGGAAGTTGTCAATGATTGAGCGACTCCAGAAGTGGGGTTCTTGAGGTACTAGTACCACCTGCTGTCGCAGACATTCCAAAGAAAGGTCTTGCTGGTTATAGATGCCATAGCGGATATTGCCAGACTCAACCGAATATAAACCAGCAATCAGTTTGGCGAGGGTGCTTTTACCGCAGCCAGATTTACCAATCAGGGCAATGACTTGACCGCCAGTAATAGTTAGGGAAAAATCAGAAAGCAGGTCAACTCTACCTGCGTGGTGGAAATTGAGGCTGGTGCAGGTAATATCGGCATCACCAGGAATTTCTGCCCAAGGCTTTTTAAAATCATTTTCGTCTTCTGGGGTGGCGTCGATAACTTCCGTCAATCGTTGGATGACAATCTGGGCAGTGATAAACTGATCAACTAACCCAATGGCTGAACCCAGGAAGCCAAGAAAGTTGCCACTCATACCGTTAAAAGCTAGCAGCTGACCAATGCTTAAGGTGCGATTAATTACTAAATAGCTGCCTAACCACAGTAATGTAATACTAGTGAAACTGGAAAGAATACCAGTGATTGTGCTGCTGTAAAGCCCCAACTTCATCGTACTCCAGCCCAAGTTAGCAAGGCGACCAAAATTGGTCTGATACTCTTGCCAAGCTTGGGGAGTAGCTTGGGTAGTTTTGAGAACCAGGACACCGCGAAAGGTTTCGACGAGAAAGCCTTGGTTCTCTGTACCCTGGACAATCATGTTGCGGGTTTTCTGGCGCAACGCCGGCAGGAAAAGCAGGTTGACGACCGTGACGATCACAAAGGCGGCGAAGGAAGCCAGAGTAAGTCCCCAACTGTAGAAGAGCATAAAGCCCAAGGAAACCAAGGCGATAAAAAATTGGCTGGGTAAACCGAGGACAATTTGGGAAACTAAGGCATTGATGGCATGAACATCGGCAATGCGGCTAACGACTTCCCCACTGCGCCGTCCTTCAAAATACTCAAGGGGCAAGTGCAGGAGTTTTCGACCGTATTCCAAGATTAGCCCTAATTGCAGCCGTTGACCAAAGTGACCGATGAGGTGAGACTGTACCAAACCTATGGCACTTCTAAATAAGTTCATAGCGATGACCCCAATTGCTACTGTAGTCAGCAGTTGGGTATCTCCCCGCACCAGCACGTCATCCGTAAGCAGTTGCATCATCAAGGGAGAGACAAGTGACAGCAGTCCAATGGCGATGTTGATGGCGATCGCTTGGGCAAGAATAAAGCGATAAGGCAAAACACGCGCAATGAAGCGTCCAAAGCCGCCAACTTTATCTTCCGGTTGCTCTTTAAAGCGGCTGTCATCTGGCGTCAGCAGCAGCATGACACCATTGCCCCAACCCTTGGTTAACTCCTCGCGGGTAAGATAACGAATACCGATACCAGGATCGGCAATTACATATTTTTTCCTTTTTTGCCCGTACAAAACTACCCAGTGGTAGCCTTTCCAATGTATGATGGCGGGTAGGGAAATTTTGTGCAAAGAGTCGAGTATTTGAGGGGAAGCTTTGACCTGGCGGGCATTAAATCCTAGGGTTTCTGCACCTCGGCTCAAACCCAGTAAGGAAGTTCCCCGCGACCCCGTACCGACGGCTTCCCGCACCCGACCTATAGCAAAAGTACGTCCGTAGTGAAGAGCGATCGTCGCAAGACTTGCCGCGCCACAGTCTTCTTCGCTATGTTGCAGGACACTTTGATATTTCATTGTCAAAACTCAAACTATCTAGCGTTGTTGGTTCTAGCTCTGTTGTTGATTTTTGGAATGGTACGCTTCAAGCATCTTTCAAAACAATCAACAACAAATGTGTGACATCACCCTTTATTGGAGAGAAGGCGATCGAGGGGAAAGTCTTGATCGCCTTCAATGTTCTACTAGTCAATCAGTTTGTTTGATCCGACTCCTGAGCGTTTAGCTTCATGTGCTGCATTAGGAGGTGTAGTCAACTCTTATGTTGCCAGTGACAAATACACCGTCTTTATCATCTCTAAAGTCAATTACGTATCTGCCTCCCCGGATGTCAGTCCATGTAGTGGTATCTTTACCAACACTGACTACCTTTCCATTTGAATTATTGGTATCTACATTTCTAATAATTGCACCGAAGTCTTTGTTACTCGGAGCCGAACTGGTATTGGTGGTGAGTTTGATTGTACCACCGGGTTGCACATTGAATTCTCGGCTGGTAACGAACGTATCAAAATTAATAGTAGACGTGAAACTACCTCCTCCTTCAAAAACAGCAGCGGCTTCAGGAGTTAACTCGGTGAATAGTTGTTCATGCTGATTGTCTTTCATCTTTTTTCTCCTAATTAAGTGTGAATTGTTCTGTGTCATTCCTTGAGGAACTGTAGTTTTGGAAACTTGGTGCAAAACTTGTTGTTTTGAGTTGCTACCTATTACTCAGAGAGTTATGTCTGTGTTTTACACAAGGCATTAGTTCTTGTAACATTTCTTCACAAAACTAAGGGCAATGATGCGTCCGTAGTGTTTGGCAACTGTGGCAAGGCAGGCAGCACCGCAGTCTTCTTCACTGTGTTGTAGAACAATTTGGGTTCGCATCTTCAAGAGATGCACCAATGAAGGGTTCGCTATTCGGGCAGAGTGTGAATCGTTCTATTGCAAGCTAATAAAAAATAGAGGCGAGGCATGTTTCGCCCCTATCGGCTTAGACCAAGAGCGTATAGCTCTGCCAAAGTACGTGCTTAGCTCCGGTCATCCTACTCGTATGAAAGATGAAACTTTGTTATTAAGATCAGAAGGAAGTACATACTTTCCAGGTCCATAGGTGTGAGCAGCACCCTTATAGTTAGGATCTGCGTACAATCTCCATTCACCATCGTTGACTATAATCGAGCTAATCTTGTCGTTACTGATCAGGGTTGGTTTACCGCCATCGTTCCAAGAGCCTAGCAACTCAGTAAAATTATTATTATCGTAGAACTGTATGTTATAACCGCCCCCAATAGCAGCAGCGGTTTCATTGTCAAGTTCCTGGATGGCAGTCGCCTCAAATTCGGCAGTTAGTTCCGTAAACAGTTGTTCATGCTGATTGTCTTTCATGTTTTTTATCCTAATTAAGTGTGAATTGTTCTGTTGTAGATTGCCAAATTATTTGCAAGTGATAATAATCTGTCACTTAAACAAATTATTAGCTAAGAGTTGTAATCAGCTTTATCTTTGGTGATTACAATTTAATCTTCCAAGATTTCATCTAGTATTTCAAGTGTTTAAAACTTCTTTTATATGCATAACTCCATGAGTTATGTTTTCATTTTTACAATCTTTCATATCCCAAAATAATGTTACTTAAGCCTTTCAAATTAAAGTGCAGTGATGCACTCTCACTACTCCGAATCATGCAATTTTAAACTGAGGCTATGTCTGGTGGCGGTAGATAGTGCTTGGTATCCTGTCACAGCACTAACGCCCGAAAAGCCTGACTTATGAACGTTTACACGATTCATGTAAACATTTGTAACGAGTTGTGGAATTCCAGGACTTTTGATTCCGATAAATAAGCGGAGGTAGGCTGGGGAGCATCCGGATCAACTTCCAAAGAAGGCAAGTTCTACCAGGAGGAATCGCTGTGGAAAATCACGGTCTTTGCTTAACACCTTTTCAGCGCAAGCTTTTGCAGAAGAATCTAGAAGCAGATTTACGTCCTGAATATCGCCGTCGCATTGAAATCATGCTGCGAGCGGATGCAGGTCAATCTCAGGCACAAATCTGTGAAGCACTCTTGTGTTCTCAGGAGACTGCACGGTACTGGATTGCGATCGCACAAACAGGTCAAGCTCACCACTGGAACGATCGCCCGATGGGACGCCCCAAGACTGTGAATCAGCAATATCTCACTCGCTTGAAATAACTGGCAAACCATAGTCCGCGTGAATATGGCTATCCATTTCAACGTTGGACAGCGCAATGGTTAAGCAAGCATTTGGAGAAAGAATTGGGAATTAAAGTTAGCAGTTGCCACATCAACCGTCTGCTCAAAGAAATGGGGCTTTCCACTCGACCAAAAGACAACACAACTGAGAAATATTCCTCAAACCTACAGAATTCCGGTATTACGATTGGTAATTTACCATCGAACGCCGAGCCTAATTTCGGGAGATTGTTGGCGATCGCTTTGTCCCCAATCACTCCCGCAACAACGCCCGAAACCCAGCTTGAACAAAATGCACATCAACTGTTACTGCATCAGTCAAACCTTGCTCCCACATGACTATAAAAGAAATGCAGTCTGTCAAACCCCAAGTTTTATCAGGACGCTCACTGTAAAGCTGTAATGCACGGTTGAGTAATGAGGTATCCACTGCTACCACTTTCAAATTAGCCGTATTGTAACATTGCTGGATAAACTGCACTGCTGTAGGGCGATTGACAGCACTCAAGGCATTACCAACTTCCACCAACACCGCTTCCGTTACCCAAACTTCTGCGGCGGCTCGCACTCTGGGCAGAAACGCTCTAGCTAATGCATGATAATGATCGCGTTTATTTAACAAAGCTTGGATAAACACCGTATCCAAAAATAAGCGTTCATCACTCATGAAGTGCCTTCTGTCTCACCTTTGGGCGTACCATACAAATAATGGTCATGTTCGCTAGACCAATCTGTCGGTGCTTCTATTGTTCCCGTCATCGCCTCCAGCACATCCCAAGCATCACCTGCTATGGGTGGTGAAATTGACTCTTGAATTGTAATGATATAGCGCGTGTTTGGTGCTAAATCCAAAGGCTTGTCTGGACGCAAAACATTTCCATCAAATACAGCCGTTATTCTCTTGCTCATAACTTGCGCTATTCGTTGGTTGGTGGTCGTAGCTAGTAGGTAATTGTAGCCGGAAAAGCCTAACTTCTCACCGTTCACCGCAGATTGTGAAGTTTTGTAACTAGTTGTAGAACTCCGAGACTTTTGATTCCGGTAGGTAGGCGGAGGTTCTCCGGGAGCATCCAAACAAACTTTCGGTCTGCAAATTCTACAATTTCTGCTGCTTCTCCCCAATCAGGTAGGTATACCGGGGCGATCGCCGTCTGAAGTTGCGCCCAGTGTGCCAAAACATAAGAAATAAGATTGCGATTCGTTGTGAGGTGAATCACGGTAACCAGTCCGTACATAACCTCTCCAACCTGACAGCAGATTACTGTCATCAAAGGTTGAACTCCCGGTCGGATGCAGGTGCAAGCCCTGCCCATCAGACTCAGATGTGACTCCCTATCTGCCCACGTTGACCATACTCGGTTTATGGAGGACGAAGCTGGGAACAGGGCGCAATCAGACAACTGTTGTGAGTTGACACTGGCGCTAAGTGGGAGTTCCCACGGTGAAAACAGAGCCTATAAAAGCAACCCATCTTAGGGCGAGGCACAAAAATATAAAACCTCGACCCCACTGGAGCTACTATTCCCGCTGCGCTCTTCTTATGGCAGCAGCAAGAGTCTAGGGAATCCAGTGGTTGAACTGGCTCCACCTAACGGAACGAACAATCGCGCCCGGGGGAACGAAAAGAAACGAATTAAGGGTCATTGGGGAGGTCGAACCCCTAAGTAGGTCAGACGAGCGACGGAATTCCCTTAATTCGGGTAGGACGCAACGTAACTGTTGCGAGGTGTTCAGAGTACACAAATTGGAGCAGAGCATGATTAGACGCGGCAACAATGCTAGTGAATCCTGGAAGAACCTACCTTGGAAGAAATTCCGGCGTAACCTATTCCGCCTACAAAGAAGAGTGTACAAAGCCGTTCAGGTTGGTGACATGCGTAAAGCAAAGTCAATCCAGAAGCTGATTCTGAAATCCACCGCAGCGAGGTTACTGGCAGTCCGTCAAGTTAGTCAGCTAAACGCTGGAAAGAAGACCGCAGGAATCGATGGCGAAAAAGATCTCACTTTTGAGGAGAGGTTTTCCTTATGTGAAGAACTCGGACGCCACGGTAACAACTGGCATCACCAAGGGTTACGCGAAGTTCCCATCCCCAAAAAGAACGGAACGATTCGCATCCTGAAAATTCCTACTCTAGGCGATAGAGCTTGGCAATGCCTCGCTAAATACGCCCTAGAGCCAGCCCACGAAGCAACTTTCCACGCCAGGAGTTACGGGTTCAGAACTGGTCGAAGTGCGCATAATGCACAAAAATACCTATTCGACAACCTTAACTCCAGGGTAAACGGAAAAGATAAGCGAGTCATAGAACTCGACATCGAAAAATGCTTTGATCGGATAAACCACACCTCAATAATGGACAAACTCATCGCTCCTAAGAGCCTGAAGACAGGAATATTCCGCTGTCTTAAATCAGGAGTCAATCCAGAATTCCCTGAACAGGGAACCCCGCAGGGTGGGGTGGTAAGTCCCCTATTAGCTAACATTGCGCTCAATGGGATAGAGGAAATCCACCCGTCGGTGCGATACGCCGATGATATGGTTTTTCTTCTCAAATCCAAAGATAACGCAGAATTAATACTTGACAAAATTAGCCAGTTTCTTTCCGAACGTGGAATGAATGTAAGTGAAAAGAAGACCAAGCTAACCGCAACGACAGATGGCTTTGATTTCCTAGGCTGGCACTTTAAAGTGCAGAGTAACGGAAAGTTTCGATGTGTCCCTTCAGTGGACAATTTCAAAGCATTCCGTAAGAAAGTAAAAGCCGTAGTCAACA
>CAZZYE010000257.1:0-8943 GCA_964658145.1 uncultured Stigonema sp. | reverse complement strand
CAATCTGGGAGTGGCTTACAAATCACTCGGAGATTACAAACGGGCGATCGATTACGACTCCCAATATTTGGCAATTGCAAGGGCGATTGGTGACCGTCAAGGTGAGGCGATTTCTCTTGGCAATCTGGGAGTGGCTTACAAATCACTCGGAGATTACAAACGGGCGATCGATTACCAAACCCAGAGTTTGACCATTGCAAGGGCCATCGCCGATCGACTTGGGGAGGCGAATTCTCTTGGCAATCTGGGACTGGCTTACGATTCACTCGGAGATTACAAACGGGCGATCGATTACCACAACCAAAGTTTGGCAATTGCAAGGGCGATTGGTGACCGTCAAGGTGAGGCGGATTCTCTGAATAATCTAGGATTGACTCTTCTCGATTCTGGCAAACCAAAAGCTGCTGAAGAAAATCTGCGAAATGCCATTGCAGTGGATGAATCTATCCGAAAAGACTTGGGTAGTAACGATGCTTTCAAAATCTCCATCTTTGAAACACAAGCTAGTTCTTACCGTCTGCTGCAACAAGCCTTAATTGCTCAGAATCGCACTACAGAAGCGCTCTTAGTTGCCGAAGGAGGTCGTGACAAAGCCTTCATCGAGCTACTAGCCCAACGTCAACAACTCTCTTCTGCACCTGCTCCACCTAGTATTGCACAAATCCAACAAATTGCCAAACAGCAACATGCCACTTTGGTGGAATACTCAATTGCCTTCGATAACCTGTATATTTGGGTAATCAAACCCACAACAGAGGTGACATTCCACAAAGTTGACATTAAAAAGACTAACTTGGGTGATGCCGCTGAGGATACGCGGGTTGCGGCGTCGAATGTGGCGGAAGGTCGCGGTGTGGCGCATGATGTGATTACAAGCTTGGTAGGTAAGACTCGTTCTACCCTCAATTCAACAATTGATAGCGCCTCTTCTTCAGACACCACCGCGAAAGTACATTCTCTGAGTTGTCGGGGAAACAATTGTTTGCAGCAAATGTATCAATTACTGATTCAACCAATTGCTAAAGAACTACCGACTAACCCAGACGATCAAGTAATATTCATTCCCCATGAGTCTTTATTCTTAGTTCCATTTGCGGCTTTACAAGACGAGAATCACAAATTCCTGGTTGAAAATCATACCATCTCCATTGCGCCCTCAATTCAGGTATTAGAATTAATCCACCAAAATCGACTGAAATTACACTCCCAGCAATCTGCTTCCCAAAACTCAGTAGTCGGTGATCCCAGAAGTGCTTTGGTTGTGGGTAATCCAACTATGCCTCAGGTTGCTACTAAAATTGGGGAACCACCACAGCAACTCCCTGCTTTGCCTGGGGCACAAAGGGAAGCACAAAGTATTGCTCAAGTGTTAAAAACTCAACCATTGACGGGAGAACAAGCAACCTTGGTTGCTGTCAAAAAACTGATGGAGAGGGCAAGAATAATTCACTTGGCTACCCACGGCTTACTAGATAATTTGGCAGAGGCGGGAATACCAGGGGTAGTGGCACTAGCTCCCTCAAAGGGAGATGATGGTTTGTTGAGTGCTAATGAAGTGTTAGATTTAAAGCTGAATGCAGAGTTAGTCGTACTGAGTGCTTGCGATACAGGAAGGGGTCGGATCACAGGAGATGGTGTGATCGGCTTCCCCAGGGCGTTGATCGCTGCTGGAGTGCCAAGTATTATTGTGTCTTTGTGGCAAGTGTCGGATCAAGACTCTACCGTATTTCTGATGCCAGAGTTTTATCGTCAATTGAAAAACAACCCTGATAAAGCACATGCACTACGGCAGGCGATGCTAGCAACTATGAAGAAGTATCCTAATCCTAGTGACTGGGCAGCATTCATTTTTATTGGTGAAGCTGAATAATCAAGTTAACAGGAGTTTAGCTGGTGCAACAGAAAGTACTAATATTAACAGCAATCCCTCACGGTCTGCGCTTAGATCAAGAAATTCGGGAGATTGAGTCAGCTATCCGACGCGCTGCTAGGCGAGACAAGTTTGAAATTCGGATGAGAACTGCTGTACGTCCACAAGATATTCGCAGGGCGATCGCAGAAGAACGCCCCCAAATTGTCCATTTCTGCGGACACGGGTTAGAGGATGGCAGTTTGTTATTAGAGGATGATGGAGGAAGTGATAAACCTGTCTCAGGGGAAGGGTTGGCGCAACTGTTTAAGTTACATGCTAATTACGTGAACTGCGTGCTGCTTAATGCTTGCCATTCAGCTAAATCAGCCCAAGTTATTAGTCAATACATTAATTATGCGATCGGCATGAATCAGGAGATTAAAGATAAATCGGCGATCGCATTTGCGCAAGGTTTTTATGATGCTTTGGGCTATGAAACTCCAGATAATATAGATATATTTCAAAGAGCATTTGAGGAAGGTTTAGTTGCCATTCAGCTAGAAG
This sequence comes from uncultured Stigonema sp., assembly GCA_964658145.1. Taxonomy (GTDB): domain Bacteria; phylum Cyanobacteriota; class Cyanobacteriia; order Cyanobacteriales; family Nostocaceae; genus Stigonema. The sequence continues at coordinate 6,527 of CAZZYE010000257.1, read as the reverse complement.
AGATTTCTCAGGGGCAGATTCCAGTTCTGATTAAAAATCAAACGTTAAACCAATCAACATCTATAGTTAATTCACAGATAAGTCCTGCGGTTGAAATAAAGCAAGAACTCAATGATGTTGACATCGAAACTCTCAGAGAACTTTTACAATTAAGCGGACGCGCTGCATCTGAAAGAAGAAGAGCATTGAGTATAGAAATTGGGATCAACCCAGGAGAACTGAGTGCAATCTGGCTGTTATCGGAAAATGACTTTGCGGTAGAACTCATTGACCTATTGTACAAAAGGAGATTAGAAACAGCGATTTGTAAACTTTGTCAAAAACTGGAGTCTGATTTCAAGGGAGGAGGGTATAGTTCTAAGTTAGGAGCGATTCTTGCTAAACTTAATTGTCAGTAGGGGCGCAAGGTCCATTGGTGTCAACAAAGAGCGCAGAGTCTTACGGGGTAGGCTAAATCTATCTTTACTATTTGCCCGATAAACCTAAGATCCCCCCTTAATCCCCCCTTAACAAGGGGAAATAAAATTTTAGTCCCCTTTTTAAGGGGGTTGGGGGATCTCAAATGACCGTCATCAAAGCGTTTTCACGCTATTGTTGACACCCATGCGCAAGGCTTGCGCCCCTACGACAGATGTGGTTCAAATACATGAAAACTGCTGTAAATTCATAAAAAAAAATAAGTTTTAAGAAATTTATATGTCTCTGGAAGACCTGGATGATGCGGATATAGCAACGCTCAGAAAACTTTTACAATTAAGCGGACGTGGTGCGTCCGAGAGACGAAAAGCGCTATGTATAGAAATTGACGTTGATCCAAGTAATTTAAGTGCTATATGGACAGTTCCAGAAAATGACTTTGCAATAGAACTCATTGACCTGTTGCAAACAAGAAGATTAGACGACTCTTTTTATAAACTTTGTCAAGTACTTAGGTCTAATTTTGAAGGAGGAAAATACGCACCTAGCTTAGAGAATATTCTCTCTAAACTCAACAACAATTACAACTCTGAACAAAGCATTTCAACTTCAATTACGCCAGAAATCCCACAAAAGCCTGAGCATTTCATATCTAATCCTAGATTACCGGGATTAGGTGAGCGAATTCACCAGTTATTGCCCAATGGTTTTAGTTTCCGCAAAATCTTCATAGTGAGTCTGACAGTAACAGGTACATTAATAGGACTACGCTTTTTTGGTGCGTTGGAGTGGATGGAGTTGAAGGCTTTTGACAATCTGATGCAGCTCAGACCTGATGAAGGTATCGATAAACGCCTGTTAATTGTAAAAATTACTGATGAAGATATTCTAGCTCAAGATAAAAGAAAAGAGAAGGGACAAGGATCTTTACGAGATTCTTCTCTTAACCGTTTGTTAGAGACTCTAGAGCAGCATCAGCCAAGACTCATTGGATTAGATTTATATCGTCCTTTTTCGGTTGATGCTACTATACCAAGTTTATTAAAGCAGTTAGGACAAAAGAATATTGTTGCAGTTTGTAAAGCACCTATAAGCGAAAGAAATCTACAAAAAGAGGTTGCTCCCCCACAGGAAGTGAAGCCAGAAAATATTGGCTTCAGTGATTTTGTCTCAGACATAGATGGTACGGTACGTCGTCATCTGATGGTTCAAGACGAGATACCAGGAGCTAATTGTCGCACACAACAGTCTTTTAGCTTATTGCTAGCACTGCGTTATTTAGAACTAGAACTAGGGAAAAGAAGTCATTATAAAGATCCCCTCAAATCCGGAGATAACCTACAACTGGATGGTGTTGTCTTCCACCAACTGCAACCGTTTACTGGAGGCTATCAGGATGTGGATACCCGTGGTTTTCAAGTATTGCTAAATTATCGTGCCACTAGTTCTGGCAAGATTGCCCAAGAGTTAACACTGGAGGATATTTTAAATCATCAATTTCATGATGAGGATGTGCGCGACAAGATTGTATTAATTGGCAGTGACGCCGAGCAACAAGGACCTCCTGACCATTGGTCAACACCCTATGGTACACTCAATGGTGTCATTGTTCATGCACATATGATCAGTCAAATTCTGAGTGCTGTACTTGATAGGCGATCGCTGTTGGGTGTTTTGCCACAGGGTATAGAAATTCTCTGGATTTGGGGTTGGTCCTTGGCAGGTGGTATCTTTGCTTACTACTGGCGTTCACCGAAGTCCTTAGGAATAGCTCTTGGCTGTGGAATTTTTGTGTTATACATCACCTGTTTTACCTGCCTTACAGTTGCTAGTCTTTGGATACCTTTAATTCCACCAATTCTAGCTTTAATAGTCACTAATTCTATAGTCATATATAGCAATCCGTGGAGGAGAGCGTGAACGTACCAGAAACCCGGTTTCTTAAACAATACCTTCGCTCTTATTGCCCTCACTCTATTCGTGTGGGGCTATACAAACACTCGTGTGCCTCCGCAGCCTGCAAGGATTCCAGCCCACGAAGGTGGGCTTCGTTTGTGTAGCCCCAGACTTCTAGTCTGTAGGGCTTTTCAGAAATTGGCGAAGGTATTGTTCAAGAAACCGGGTTTCTAAGGCGGGTAATTTTCACAAATCAAATAGGATTGCTATATATTACTTATTTTTCCCGATATCCCCAATAAAAATAAATAATAAACTATGAACCACAACATATCTGCTACTCAAAAGGCAACATTCGCTTGCATTTTGGTCTTGGTATTGACTCATTCGCTGTTTGGTCTTTCACCTGCGCAAGCAGAACAATCACAAAACAGATTAGATTTAGTAGAAAAGATTAAACGTTTTTTCTTTGGCACTCGTCCAGGAGGAATACCTACAGGTCGTCAGCGAGGAGGAGCAGTGCGCGGTAGCTGTTCTAATTTAGGTCAAAATATTATAGCTTTAGTACCCTCAACTAAAGAAGGAATTCCTTTTGTTGAACAGACAATTAGTGAACGTCCTACTTTTTGGTTTTATGTTCCCTACTCGGGACTGTATGCAGAGTTTGTTTTAATTAACAACCAAGATAAAGATGTTTATTCAAAAACATTTCCGCTCAACCAACAGCCAGGAATTATTGACCTAAAACTGCCAGAAACAATACCTCCACTGGAGCAAGGCAACGAGTACCGTTGGGTTTTTTCTGCTATTTGCAATCCTCAAAATCGTGCTGCTGATGCAATAGTTAACGGTAGGCTAAAGCGGATTCCTGTTAGTCCTGCCTTAAACAATCAGTTGAAAACAGCGTCAGCAAAAAACCGCGTATCAGTCTATACTGATGCTAATTTGTGGTATGAAACCCTGACAACTCTGGCAGAACTTCTGCATAACGATCCACAAGATGCACAGGTAAAAGCAGATTGGGCTAATGTGTTGCAATTAGTGGGTCTGCCGTCAAATGCTCCACAGAATTGGGCAACTTATTCCCTTTCTAGTTCCAACGAAAACAGCAAGATCAATTAGCTGAAGGATTGTAAATTATGCAGTTAAAAAGTATTAACTTTATTGCTATAATGGCTGTTATTGCTATTACTTCATCAACTGTAGATTCAATTTTTCCAGCAGTATCAATATCAAGACAAGCATTAGCTGAAATGCAGGAATCGAAAGATAGACCAGGCGACCGCGAGCGCCAGCGCCCCGCGCGGCGTACAACCACCACCCGTGATTCAACCGATGATTCAACAAGACGCGAGAACCGCCCGAGAGCGGAACACGAAAACAAACACAAACAAAGGGACCGCGAGGATCAGGGTCAAACCACCCAAACGACCACCAGTGAAACAACCAATAGCGAATCAACAACCGAAACAACAACAGACAAGAATCGCCAGAGGGCAAGGATACCTTCTCTGAAGGCTTTAGCAGTTAACTCTGCACTAGTAGGATACTTCAAACAGGTTATTGACTCCTACAATGAAATTTTAGAAATCGCGCAGGAAATTAAAGACCCAAAAGAGAAGGGAGATTCTTTAGTCGGTTTGGGAGATGCTTACTCTGCACTAGGAGATTTTAACCAGGCAATTGCTTATTATCAGCAAAGTTTGAAAATCGCACAGGAAATTAATGACCGAAAAGGGGAGGGGCATTCTGTAATCGGGTTGGGAAATGCTTACTCTGCAACAGGAGATTTTAACCAGGCAATTGCTTATTATCAGCAAAGTTTGAAAATCGCACAGGAAATTAATGACCGAAAAGGGGAGGGGCATTCTGTAATCGGGTTGGGAAATGCTTACTCTGCAATGGGAGAGTTTAAACAGGCAATTGCTTATTATCAACAGAGTTGGAAAATCGCACAGGAAATTAATGACCGAACAGGGGAGGAGCAATCTGCAACCGGGTTGGGAAATGTTTACTCTGAACTAGGAGATTTCAAACAGGCAATTGCTTATCATCAGCAGAGTTTGAAAATCGCACGGGAAATTAAGTATCCAAAAGGGGAGGGAGATTCTCTGAACAATGTAGGACGTACTCTACTCAAGAAAGGTGACCCACAAGCAGCCGAAACAACTCTCCGTCAGAGTATAAAAGTTTGGGAATCCATTTGGGCTAGCCTGGGAGATAATGATACATTAAAAATCTCCTTCGTTGAAACTCAAGCTAACACTTACCGTCTCCTGCAAGAAGCCCTGATTGCTCAGAATAAAAAAGAACAAGCTTTAGAAATAGCTGAAGAGAGTCGAGCGAGAGCTTTTGTAGAATTAATTGCCCAACACCAAAATAGTTATTTGTATCCTCCACGTAACTCTCGGCAGATTATAGATATCGCCCGAGAACGAAAGGCAACTCTCGTTGTATATTCTATTGCTTGGAATGATTTGTATATTTGGGTTGTCAAGCAAAGTGGCGAAATCAACTTGCACAAAGTTGACCTGAAAAAAATCAACTTGGGCAATCTGGCAGAAGATGCACGTACTGCTGCTGCGAGTTTAGCGCAAGGGCATAGTATTGCCACTAATGTGATTACAAATTTGGTTAGCAGTACTCGCTCCGCTTTTACTAAAAGGAGTGATAACCCATCTCCAGCAGAGGGGACTAATGCACCACGGACTTTAAGCTGTCGGGGGAATAATTGTTTGCAGCAAATGTATAAGTTACTCATTCAACCAATTGCAGCAGAACTACCTACTAATTCTGACTCCCGCGTCATTTTTATTCCCCATGAATCTTTATTTCTTGTCCCCTTTGCTGCACTGCAAGATCCGACGAATAAGAAATTTATGATTGAGAAATATACAATTTCAATTGCACCTTCATTTCAAGTCTTGGAACTCACTAATCAACGACGAATAAGACTCCAAGAATCTGTTGGTCAAAGACCAGCAGTAGGAGTAGGTATTCCTCAAGCTGCCTTAGTTGTTGGTAATCCGAAGATGCCGACCATTGGTCATCCACCAAAGCCACTTGACCCTCTACCAGGAGCCGAGAAAGAAGCTCAAGATATTGCTGAATTGCTAAAAACTCAAGCTTTGACAGGAAAGCAAGCAACTAAGGCTGCGGTCGAACAGCAAATGGCAGGAGCCAAAATTATTCACTTGGCTACCCACGGTTTATTGGATGAGTTGAGTGAGCCTGGAATTCCTGGGGCTGTGGCATTGGCTCCCTCTGGTAAGGATAATGGTTTACTCAGTGCCAATGAAGTTTTAAATTTACACTTGAATGCAAATTTAGTTGTCCTCAGTGCTTGTGATACCGGCAGAGGACGCATCACAGGCGATGGTGTAATTGGATTGTCGCGCTCGTTTATTGCTGCTGGTACGCCTAGTGTAATTGTCTCCTTGTGGCAGGTGCCGGATGGATCTTCTACTGCTTCTCTAATGCTAGAATTTTATCGTCAATTAGAACACAACCCTGATAAAGCCAGTGCTCTGCGCCAAGCGATGCTTAATACTATGAAGACTTATCCTGACCCTAGGGACTGGGCTGGTTTCTTTTTGATTGGTGAATCTGAGTAATCCCTGTGCTAAAAAACACTTTGCATGATTCGTGATCGCCCACAACATCTCTCCAAAAAGTCCGGATTTTCGCAAATGGTGGTGCGATCGCAGCTGCAATAAGTCAAGGCAAACTTTTGGTTAGGTAGAATCGCACTCCAAATCAACAATCACCTATCCGGAGAGCGCGATCGCATAATTCCTCGGTTGTATTAACACGCGATCGCATCATCAATATAAATGTTTAATAAAAACATATAGGGATCCTAAATGATTCGTGAACACTGAGAAAGCGGGTTTCTTTAACAAACCCGGTTTCTGAGGCAACGCATTTTCACAATTCAAATAGGATTGCTATAGTTGTGTGGTTGTAAAGTTGTTCATTACATCAGGTTTTCAAATTGCAAGTAGCCGCCTCTTTGGATTTGCCGCCGTGTTTGCTTCATCAAGCAGATGTCCAAATCTCGCTCTGAAAGTATATCTGGCGCTACAATTAATCCAGATTCCCAACGTGAGTTTCCAAAGATATAAGACTTACGCACTATACAAATTGAGCATCATGTGTGTAACGGAATTCGGTCGTTTCATCTCGTAGAATTGACCACATGGTAAGGGCGGGGT
>CAZZYE010000256.1:0-8959 GCA_964658145.1 uncultured Stigonema sp. | reverse complement strand
TTACTGTACGTTCGCTCATTTTTAACCGCAAGATTTAATAAGCGCCTTACAGGGCTTGTAATCCAGGCGATGCAATAGATTCAGGCATTTTTATTCGCACGGACGCTTTTGGTCATTTTATTATTTATCGTATGCCTAAGCCTTAAATAAACGCCTCTGGAAGCATTCTATAAAGGTCACAAATTTTACTTGAAAATAACGATTCACGTAAAAATCCCCTTTTTCCTTTTATATTAAGGCTTTAATTCCCCTTTGGATCTCTAAATAAGCGAACGTACAGTAATTATGTACTTAAATACATATGTTTTCAAGAGTATATTACACCGAAGGTGAGAAGAGTGCTTATACAGTGTTGCTCTTGGAATTAGGGTAGGGGAGACTATGGGAGGCGGCGATAGCTCACTAGCAACTTTTCCAGAATCTTGTTAAAATGAGACTTAATGGCGGCATCTGGCTGCTGTTGTTTGAATAAGTCTACTGCTTCTTGTTCGTTGCTAGCTTGACACTACTATATATAGTGATGGAAACGCGATCGCAGTCATACTTTCAGGAATACTACAAGTAACTGGGATATCAATACGGCAAAGAAGCGGGAAGAAAATCTTCCCTACCTTTTGCCTCAACAATCGGCTGATACTCCTGACTGGAAAATGGACGAAACTCTTCATGCCATTGTGCAGTCATATTGCATAACAAACGCAACTGGAGGGGTGCTGGTACTGGGTTGACGCGCTCAACGTGTACTTGTACTTCTGGATTTTCGTTCTTGATTTTAAAGACGTCAGCTACAATATAGCGAGGGCAATAACCTACGATGTGGTGATCCTCAGTGCATAGGAGCAATGCATGGGGGTCATAGGGATTTTGAAATTCGTTAGCTAAATACAAAAGTTCGCCCGTTTGCAATTGATTAATCCGTTCAATTGCACAAGGGGGAAGGTGTCGTTGTCCATGAGCAAAGAAGTGGATATGATATAATCCATTCTCATCTGGTTCTGGGCAGGGGAAGACCTCAAAATGATCCGTTGCCTTTCGCCCACCGCTACGAGCAAGGATTGCAATTGGATCGTCTTCGCCCTCAGGGATATTTAGCCACTTTACAAGATTATTGTATTCCGGGCGGGAGCGTCGCATTAATCGATTGGAGAACAAGGGAAAAAGTTCAACTGATGTGTAGACCTTGTTCAAGTCTGGGAAAGAATACACTAGTTGAAACTCACATTGATGCTGAGCTTCAACGGCACCCTGCGTATATACAAACTGGTATTGGGTTCCATCAAAAGTTAACCGACCAATGGGAAACCAGGAGCGACTATGTGGATCTTGCCAAGTTAAAAACAGTGTTTTCATGGTGGGGTGTCCCGCAGTGAGAGCAGCCTGCTTTGATTCAATTCCAGTATCTTCTGTGCAAATTTAATTGCTGTTTGTGATATGCGATCGGTTGGAATACATTCAAAAAGCTCTAAAGTATAATTGCTTGACACTCTTGCGAGATTATGCAACCATACTTTAGCTGCATCTGGATAGCGCTGCGCAGCTTGACAAAAAGCATCAAAAGTTTTGAGGGGTTTTTTGTCTCTTACTTCAGCATACAAGGCAGAATTGCATTTTTCCACATATGCTTTGACAGAAAAGCCAGCGTCTTTTGTAATGAGCCTTTGTTTTCTTTTTTCGTCAGGCTCATTCCGACCAAGGCAGGAGGCGTGATCGTAGGTTGGTGCTAAGTAAATCTTTTTTCCCAAACTGATGAAAGAGTCTTTTTTTAAGTATGAGGGGGTAATTGAAGAAAGTATTGGTAACAAAATATTAAATCTCTTTGTAAGTCGTAATAATTACCTCTGGTGGGTCGGAAATATCTACTGTAATCGCATCAGTTGGCTCCTCTAAAGTTTTGAACTGATTTTCGAGGAGTTCTGGTGGCATATAATGATGGGGACGAGATCGCAGCCCTTGCTCAATTATTGATGACCGATGGGGAAAAAGGTTGCGCCTACTGCCTTGGTGAAAACGAAGGCAAGCTACCTGCCTTTGCCATGCATGTGGTTGATACAACTGAGGCAGGAGATAGCTTTTTGGCGGGGTTCATACACCAAGTGTGTCAACATGAGACCACGAGGTTGAGTGACCACCAAACAGTGAAAAAAATCGTCACTTATGCTAGTGCTGTAGGTGTTCTGACTACGACCAAACCAGGAGCGATCGCCTCTCAACCTACTCCTGCTGAGGTGGAAGCTTTCTTGCGATTGTCTTGAGCTTCGCTCAAGACAATTCAGCAGTCTTCAACTGCTATCTCTTGAGGCAAACACTGCTTTTGTTTTTTCGACAACCGACCAAAGTTCATCACCCACAATCGAGTCTGTCTTGAAGAGTTGGACTTTGTGGTTATAGATCAACTGGGCTTTTTGACTGGCGCTCCTGACAAGGGTCACCACTGTTATACTGTTATGTTGTGTAAGTCTTTTACAGTGGTCAACTATCTGTTTGAATTTGCGGTTCACCAGCAAGTCTTTTCATTCGCGAAGGCGTTTATGTATTATTATTGTTCACATCGTCTTGAGGATTGCTGTAAGCTGCTAATGTATTATTATTAGTAATTTCACAAAATAATTATTTTTTATTAAGTATAAATATGCCTGCAAAAAACAAATAACAGAGATTCGTTATTCGGACTTTATTAGGTAATAAAGGAAGTATCTATGGATAAAGAAGAAGAGATTATCCACATCCGTCAGCTGATTGCTAAACATCAAAATAATCTCTACGCTGTCGAAAAAATTCTTGCTAATTATGGAGTTGATAGACCTGTTCACATATTGAATAGTCTTACTTTTGAACAAGAAACTATCAAAAAATTGCAAGCCCAACTAGAAGAATTGGAACACCCTACTGAAACGCCAAGATTTGGAGGTGAAATAACTTGTTTGCAAAATCTGCCTCGGCGTCCCTTCTTTGTAGGTCGAGAACATGAGATTAATACCATCCTCACTTCCTTAGATCCTGCTAGTCGTACTTTTATTGTTGCAATTGAAGGAATAGGGGGCGTTGGTAAAACATCACTGGCTATAGAGGTTGCTTACCGTTGTATTGAAGAAAAACTTTTTGTAGCAATTATTTGGGTTTCTGCTAAAGAAACTATTCTCACTACTTATGGAATTGAAGAACAAACTCCAGACCTCAGAGTTTTAAAAGATATATTTTCTGAGATTAGCACGATTTTAGATTATCCAAGTATTGGCAATGCTCCTTTAGCAGAACAATCAAAAATTTCATATGGATTGCTGAGCAAGCAGACAACACTTTTATTAATCGATAACTTTGAAGCCTTGTCTTGGCAAGAGCGAGAGCAAATGATCGCCTTTTTAAGAAGAACGCCAATTACAGTTAAATCAATTATCACATCCCGCGAGCGAATACCTGAAGGACATCGCGTTCAACTTAAAGGGCTTTTGAGCGATGAGAGTAGGAAATTACTTCAGTGGAGTGCATCTCAACACGCTACTCGCTTAACGAATGAACAGATTCAAGACATTATTGATGTCACAGGCGGAATTCCACTGGCGATGCTTTGGGTAGAAGGACAAGTGTCCATGTTTGGACAGACTGTCGGTCAAGTCCTTGAACGATTGGAATTTAGTTCAGATTTACCTTTATTAAAATTTTGCTTCGAGTGTAGTTGGAATCTTCTACAATTAGAAGCCCAGCGAATTTTAATAGCGCTAGCTTTGCATGTCGATCCAGCTACTAGAAGCGCCTTAAAATACATTGTTGAGGCAGGAGACTCGGAAGAATATGATAATGCTCTTACCCACATTCTCCAACTATCACTAATTATTCACAATCAAGAATTAGACCGATTTAGCTTGCTACCTCTAACTCGCAAGTTTGTTCTGACTCAATTAAAGAAGACAAAGACCTTTATTAAAAAAGCACATCAGCGAATGGCTCAATATTATCTGAATTTGGCTTCCCAGGGTGGTGGGTTCCAACACTGGCGAGATTATGACCAGCTTATACTAGATCGCGATAACATTCTTGTAGCTTCTCAGTGGTGTTACAAAACTCTCAAACAAAAAACATCTCGCACCTCCACCACTATTTCTCAGACAAAAAGAAAAGTTGCTGAAATGCTGATCAAGTTTGCTCAGTCTTTTGGCAGTGTTCTCTGGAGGCGTGCCTATTGGCTGGATCGGCTATCATTAACCCATGCAGCATTGGAAGCCGCCCAAATGCTTGAAGATTGGAAAGCAGTGAGCGCTTTTTCTCGGAATATTACCTGGATTTATTTTTACCAAGGCGACTATACACGGGCGCAGCATTGGGCGGAAGCATCGTTGCAAGCAGCCTTGCGAACCGATGATACTTTATTCATAGCCGCTGCGAAACGTGCCTTGGGTACGGTTGTCATTCGCCTTGGCAAGTTTGATTTAGCAAAGCAGCTGCTTTTGGATGCCATTGATGTCTGTAAGCAGCACAAGCATGATGATTATGCACTGTATAGCTTGGGCTTTTCCCAAAATAATATGGGTGACTTGGTGTATGAAATGCAGGACTATGACGCTGCAGTGTACTGGTACGAAGCAGCTATTACCACTTGGCAGTTACCAATGCGGCAAGACCCAATTAGACACACTTCTATAGGCTTTAATGGATTAGGATTTGTTGCCTTACAACAGGGGCGACTGGAGGAAGCGAAGCAATACTTTAGTCAGAGCATTAATGCAGCAGGAGAGTCCGGTCGTCAGGAAGAAATAGCACGGTCTCAGCTTGGGCTTGCACAAATTGCCGTGAAACAAAGCGATATCGAAACAGGAGTCAAGCTAGCTCAAGAGGCTCTAGAAATCTTTAAGCAACTGGGCATGCAACGTGAAATCCATCTAGCCCAGAGAGTCATAAACTTGCCCTGCTAAAAAAAATAAGCATACACCAAGCAATGACTGGAGGCTCCAATTGAAATCTCTAGATGATTTCAGAAAACCTTTTCGCATACTTGAACAACAATTTACTGAGTTTGCCGTTTCCCCCGAACTGAGACCTCATCCTGTAAATTTGTTGCGGCGACTGCAAACTGAAGCCGAAATATATGCTACTCAAGAAGAAATTACCCATGCTCTCAATCGTCGCGGAGAAGAGTGGTATATTCCCATTGATAAAATTTGTAGCGTTGCTAAAATTGACCTGTACGATATGCGCCAAGCTAATAGGGTTTATGGGATGCCTGCCGTAGACAAGGAGCTTCGCAGATTATGTTATGGTCTTAAGACATTATTCCAGCCCAGTGCAGGTGACTACGTGCGGCGTTCCAGTGGAAGCGATGAATTTAAAGTTATTTCAACCACTAAAACCATGTCCCAACTTCAGCGCATTTTGCAAAAGTTTTGCTCCCAAGACAAATTTGAAGCTTTAATTCCTTGGGATTTTGGAGTAGGAACTTCAGAAAAAGAAGCGGATGAAAAACTACAAAAGAGTAGGAGGAAAATGCGACCGATGATTATCCGCCAGATAATTCCGGATAATCATTCGGAAATCCAACGCACCTATCAATACAGTAGTGACATCCCATCTTGGGAAGAGTTTCATCAGTCTTACTGTCATTTAATAGACTCTCTTGAGCAACTAGCCCTGCCGTCTGATGTGTTCGAGCAATTATCGCAAAGCATACTTTTGCTACAAGCGCATGCGGAGTCCGAAATTACCGTTGATAGAATGACAGGTGCATTGAACGCGATCGGTAGAAGGTGGTACTTGACAGCGCGCCAAATATCAATTGAGAGTGTAGCATTGACTGATATGCGGGATATGCATGAAGGAAACCTGCGCTATGGATCGCAAGCAGTGGATCGAGACTTGCAAAGGTTTGCGTCAGTTCTCCTCAAGGAGTTTAGGCGAGAAGATGGCTTTTTAGTGCTTCGGTCTGAAAAAGCCGGCGATGAGTTTGAGGTCATCTCCTACAAAGTAGGTATTGAAGATCTACGACAAAAATTCAGTAAACTCCACGAGGAAGAAACAAAATGTGGCTTACTAATCTGGAATTACGGTATTGGTAGAGATGAAATGGAAGCCCACAATGACCTCTATAAAAACATTGTTGAGTATAAAAGTAGCACTCGGTCAAGTGATTCACCGCATTCAACACATCATGTGACAGCAGATAGTAACTTGAAACTTTCAACCTTTTATCTGGTTGCCAAGCCTGAGGAACATGAGTATCACAAAATTTACCATCTGATTGAAAAGATTGCAGAAACTTGCGGAGGCTCACCTGTTAAGGATTTACACTGCACAATCCAGTCTGTACGCGATGTTTCTGATGTCACAACTTTAATTAGCTCCATCCAGGAATACTGCAACAGCCTACGCTCGTTTGAGATGAGATTTGTAGGCATAGCTCGCGTCGGTGGTTCCCAATGTGACCGGATTTGGTTGCTAGTAAAGACTACTGCGGATATTAAAGCAATTTATCAAAGCATCGCTAACATTTCACAGAATTTGAACGTAAAAACTTACCCCTATCCCGTTGATGAGTGGAAGCCTCACATGAAGGCGGTTTTCCTTTCTAGTGACACTGCTCCGATTAAAGAAAGCTCACTGTTTGAGGTAGCACAAGATTTGAATTTTTGGGTTAAACAACTGAAACTAACTCGTCAAGTTGGTGAGGATAGCTGGGAAACTGTTCATACATTCAAAGTCAGTTCCTAAAGTTTGACTGAAAAGAGGGCAAAAAAATAAAAATTTAAAATACTAACCTACTCCATAGGTAAAACCCCTCTACTGCGGATTTCTTGGATATTGAGGAGACTTGCAAACCCTTGTGGAGCAAATAAAGTTTGATTGACCAAAGATTTGACTTGATTAAACTGTTCCATTCCTTTTTGAAAGGCTTCTTCAAATGTGTGGTTTTTAGTCATGGTTGTTTCTAAAAACTCATACTGCTTACTACCAAAAGATATTTCCCATCCCACAAAAGCATGACCTGGTATGAGAAGAATCAAAGGATTAATTGCAGCACGTTCAAACAAGCTAGCGTATAGCACAGCACCGTCAATACAGTTAGCCTGACGATTAAGCAAACTATCCTTAGGTAAATTTACTCGTTGCTGAACTTCATTTTGTTGTTTACCAAAGCTGATGGGAGCATTGATATAGGTAATTTCCCCCTTATGCTTTAAGGCTTGAAAAATTGCCTTTACCTGCGATCGCACTTGAGCAGCACGCTCCTTGACAATACCGCCACCTTGGTATCCCCATAGCGTTCCCGTGGGACTATAATCAGCAGCATGCCTGAGCATTTCTACAACTGCACTGTTGTTAGGTGTTACCCAGGCTGCTATTTGGTAAGACAGGTCGCGTACTGTATTTTTATCTAAGATAATAGCCCAGGTGATGACATCGCGAGCCAGAAATTGAATATCGTGATCTTGGATAAATAAAAGCGACTCTTGCCCATTTTCAATCCAGCTAGCACGAGAGCGTAAGACTGCTTTACGAACTTCATAAATGCTAGCAATTTCATCCAGTTTCAGAATCGGAAGCTGAGTGAAAGTTTTACTTTGACCTGGGCCAATGTGAATAGTGTCACTGCGGAGATAAGAAAATTGTTCAATCCACGAAGAAAGGATTACAGATTTTGCAGTATCTATGGGATTATGTATGTGATATTTTAATAGCGGCAGGTCATCTGGAGAATACAAATGCAAGACCCCTGTGGGAAGAGACTTGTAGAGAACTTGAACATTAATTTCTATGTTGCTGATAGTTTTACCATCAGTTTTTTGCTGCTCTAATTGTTGAATTATTTTTAAAATCTCAGTTCGCTTATTTTCAAAAAATTCCTGCTGGTTCAACAAATGAATCGGAATCATATTGAAGGCAAAACTGGCAATCTGACTTTCAGTATTGCGTAAGTTGTTGGTGTACTGACGCAGAAGATTACGTAAATGTTTTAGTTCTTCGTCAATCTCTTCTGGGGTCTGGAACATCTAGTATTACTTCCTTGTACTGACTTATACTGAGGGAAACTAAAACAGCAATAATATCCTGGGCATATAAAAATAGAGATTTAGGGATTTAAAGTTCACGAATGAACTGACCGACTCTCGGCTAATTTATTACCAAGGTTGTTTTGGCGAGCATCTGACTTTTGAATCTACAATGCGACAGATATAACGTAGTGAATATTACAATATTTTTTGTATATCGGCTACCTAATAAAGTGGAATTGGTAGTGCGTTAGGCAATTGTGGGGTAAGTGATTAGATCATGCCAAAACACTGGAGTGCTCGCACCTTGCCCTCACAGATTCATTAACGCGATCGCAGCCGTTGCTCAATTTGCTGAAAAGATCCCTTGAGGTAAACTCAGAACGAGCCTTCTCGGTATCCACAGCATATATCTTCTAAAATCGCTAGTAGCCTTGGACTGAGAGCAATCTGCGCAATTGAGTCTGGGAAAAATCGGTTTCCCTCAACTGTTGTGAGGTGAAAATCTTGCTTCACCTTGTCGATGTTGAATTGGCTATATGGCATAATGGCAAGTGGGGTTTCGGCGGATTGGAGGGGCTTCATCTATAAGTTTAATATTAAGCTTTGTGGCTCGCTCCCTTTTGGACGGTTGAGGATTTTTCCCATACTTTTCTTTGCTAAATCCCCAAACTCGCTCGAATATGCTGCACAATCACCTCTGGTGGGTCGGAAATATCTACTGTAATCGCATCAGTTGGCTCCTCTAAAGTTTTAAACTGACTTTGGAGGAGTTCCGGTGGCATATAATGATGCGGACGCGATCGCAGCCGTTGCTCGATCAGCTGCAACGAACCCTTAAGATAAACTAGCTTGACGCGTTCCCGATCCGGGATCAGATACTGGCGATAAGCAGCTTTAAGTGCCGAACACGCCAGCACCATGTTGTGATTGTCTTCTAACCACTGTTTGATTGCTGTTTGCAAATCTTGCAACCAAGGTAA
>CAZZYE010000255.1:0-8960 GCA_964658145.1 uncultured Stigonema sp. | reverse complement strand
GCGTCTCTACAAGTCTGAAATTCCTACCATGAGCGCCCTAACTGAACCGTATTGTATTCTAAGCAGGTATTGTTGTGGTGTGCGATCGCAGATCTTCAAGAATCAGCAAACGCAAGTAATCTAGCGTCCGAATATAAGCTTTCATTTGCCCGTAGTCTCCATCGGTTCCGAAGTAAAATTGGGCAATAGCAGTCATATCAAAGACTCGCATAGTTCCCATGCGCTTAATTACCTCTTGTTCATTTTCAATCCTACCTCGTGCTTGAACTTAACTGGCATAACCTCGGATATCCATCGTTAACAGTTCAATTTCTTCTAAAATAGTAAATTCTTCATGAGAAGCGGGTGATAAAAAAGCTAATTTTTTTCGGTTTTATGTGGTATTTTTATAATCTACAGTTTTCTCATAAATCAACTTGAATGACTCGATTTATTCATGACCAGTTTGCGCTCATACTATCTCGAAGAATTACTAAAACCTTATGGGGAAGTACAAGCCCCCAGTCGTGTGGCGGGAGAAGTTCGACAAATTGATGTCTTATTTTATCCCTCAATACAACAAAATATACAAACACTAGGATTATTAGGGAGATTTCCGGAATCTCCTGCTATGTTTGAACCATTCCGCAACGCAGCATCGAAAGAAGAAATTTGTGATTCTCTGTTGAAATTATTAGAAGTTAGGGGTGCATTACAACGGGAAGCAAATCGAAATGAAACCTCAATTCAAGAATTAGAAATTCCTAAATTATGGATTCTTACCCCAACAGCATCCGCGACACTGCTGTCAGGATTTGGCGCGACTCAAGGGGTAGACTGGTTATCAGGAGTACACTTTCTAGCAGAGTATTTGCGGACAGCGATCGTTGCGATTCATCAGTTACCACGTAATCAGGAAACCATGTGGTTAAGAATTCTCGGTCGAGGAACAGTACAAAAACTAGCAATTGATGAGTTAGAAGCGTTACCATCAAATCACCCCGGAACGCAAAGCCACGTTAGAATTGCTGTACAACTTGCGGCAAAACTTGAGAGTGAATCAAACCCCAGAAGAAGATGATAGGGAGTTAATTATGCGACTTGCACCACTTTATCAACAAGACCGAGAACAAGCTATATGGGAAGGAAACAAACAAGGAGAACAACGTCTAGTTATACGTCAACTAAATCGCCGTCTTGGTGAGATTGATTCATCATTGATTGAGCGAGTTCGGGGATTATCAATTGAGCAATTGGAGGCGTTGGGAGAGGCATTGTTAGATTTTTCAGAAGTGGCTGAGTTAGAAGCCTGGTTAACGCAACAATCAGCATAAAAAACAGTAAGTTAATTAAATTATAACTAAGTCGGGGATCATATCTCCGACATTATAAAAATCCTTAAAACCAATTGAAACATCGTACAATAATAGACAGGTAAAATCAGAAATATGGTACTAAATTGTGAGTGCGATCGCACCCTTCAAGAATATTCTCAGCAGGTATTGTTGTGGTGTGGATAAGGACACATTTGTACCCAGGCATCCAGCAGCGCTTCTCTCAGAGTTGCTTTGAAACGTAATTTAAATTATCAGGTCAATGTAATTTTTAAAGAATTAGAAATACCATGACTAGTAATCCAATCTTGAACTTCTGTAGTCAAAAGACTTAAGGACGCTCCTTGATTAGCTGCGGCTCTGAGAAAGTGCAAAACTGCCTCTGGAACGTCATCAGAACTGAGACTGCCCCAGCACTGCTTTAATTGTGCGATTCGCTGCTCAAATATCTCAAATTCATCACTGTTTTTAGGGAAAATCACCTGCTTAATTTCCCCATCCAGAATCCGAATTTGTTGAACAGTTTGCTTGAATGCTTCCACTCTTGCCAACAGGGCGAGCATTTCATTATTAGTGCTGGGCATATTTTGCGCTAGGTATCTTTGCCAAGCTTGGCATAGTTGCTGTTCCAGAGTTTTTTTTAACCTTTCTATACCTGACTTAAAAATATTGCCATTGAAGTTTGTGTTATCCAGAATCCAATCACGATTTTGCCGGAAATTTTCCTCAGTATTGACAATAAAAGTCAATATATTATCTGCCTTTTGGGTCAAATCAAAATCTGCAATACCTTTTTGGCGAAAAGCTCCTACTGCTTCAATAAGAGGCTGTATTGCCGCGACAGCATCGCTAATCTGCTTTTGTCTAGATTGAAATGCCTGAAGATTATTTGCATAATGCTGAAGAGCAATTTTCTTCTGCGATAAATCAATAAGTTGCTGTGATTTTTCTACGAGCATGTTGTCTCTCCTTTAATCTCAACAATCAGACTACGCAAATCAGCCAACCCATCCTGAATTGCTTGGTGACTGGATTCTACTGTTGCACCGCCAGATTTTTCTATTTCCACGATCCGGTTTTGTACCTCGAAAAGAGAAGCATCAAGAAAATTATTGGTGTTACTGAGGAATTCTGAGGTATCTGTCATGGCTTTTTGATAATTTTCACTTAGATACTGAAGCAGCTTTCCTGTGTTACTTTCTGGATTTTCCTTCTCAGTTTGCACGCGTTTCATTGTTTCTATATAACTAGAAACTGCGGTACGCCTGAACTGATCTAACACCGTTGTCATTTCGTCAAAGTTCTTTCTTCCACGAAAGACAGCGGCATCTCTTGCATTTTCCATTGCAGCTTTTACAGCATCAATGACATCCTTTTTCTTGATATTTTCTCCCAATTGTGATACTAAAGATTGGTAAACGCCAAGTTGCCGTTCGCACTCTTCCTGTATTGCTTGTTCTAGCAATTCATCCACCTGCTGACGTGCTTTAAAAATCTCTGGAAATTTATCCCGGACATCATCAGGAATTTCATATTGAGGTTGCCAAGATTTTCTGACTTTTTCCAGAGGTTCAATAATTTGAATCGCATCAATAATTTGAAACTGGGTTGAACTGCCTTTGGTACAAGCAATTCGACTTTGAACAATCTCCAATAAGTCCTTACGGGATTTTTTGAGACACTCCTCCAGCTTTTTCCAACTAGATACACGAGTTATATCGTCGTTCTTATCTAGATCAAGAAATAAAGAATTAATCAAATTTTCCAGGGAATTGGTGGAATGTCCCGCCATTGTGGCAGTAATTGCTAGTAATTCCACCGTTGCTGGTACTGGGTTCCAGGGTTCCCCATCAGTACGCGGATAGAGGCGAATTTGCTCTAAGACATACTGACTCCAGCGTTCCAGTTGCTTGCTGTAGGTACGGAAATAGCGATCGCCATCTGGGAATTTCCAATGCTTGTAGTGGCTGTATTGTAGAATACCTTGGAAGGCTATGGCGGTTTCGCGAAACTCGTCCGCGTCGTTAGGGTTTAGGGGAAGTGATAACTTCACACCAGCAATTGTTTCTCTTGTAACCCTCGGACTATGAAAGACAATATTTCTTTGCTTAAAATATTTACTGGCGTTACTAGCAAATACCTTTTCAAGTAAAATTTCATTGTCCCATTGAATTCTTTGGACAATAGCGGGAAAAATAAATTCACGTAAATCTTTTGCTACATCTTGAGACAGAATTGCTTGATTGTTCCAGTTGTTGAGAGTCTCAAGTTTTTCTGCTAGTTTATCTGAAATTTCTTGTGCCTGTGTATCGGTAGTAGACTCCTTATTGATTATGTATCCCGTTGTAGATTCTTTGGCGCGTGATACTGCTGGCGTAATCTGCTGTGTCTGCTTAATCTTGACCCCAAGCGGAGGTAAATTTAAAGCTGTATGAACTTCAAGAGGCAAATCAGA
The DNA here is from genome assembly GCA_964658145.1 of uncultured Stigonema sp. GTDB lineage: Bacteria > Cyanobacteriota > Cyanobacteriia > Cyanobacteriales > Nostocaceae > Stigonema. The sequence goes on along the minus strand of CAZZYE010000255.1, from coordinate 5,192 downwards.
AAGCTCATTACTATCAGTCCACAAATCTAGGAGTATTTCACGACGCTGAAAGTTTTGGGTGTCTCTAGCTTTAATATCTGCCTGAAGCATAGCGCTTAACCGCATCTTGCCAAAATGCTCCCGCAAACTAACAGTAGGAAAACACCCTTTCTTAATATGATCAACTCCATTTTCTAGCGTATACTTCAGCACATCTTTAATCAAAATTCGCGGATTAAAATTGCCTGTGTTAACTCTACCCAACATCTGCTTTAAAGCTATGGGTGTGAATGGATATAAACCCATTCCATTCACATTCCCAAAACCTGCATGGCAAGCTTCGCGGTGTTCGCACTCTCTACAGGCGCTTACAAGAGGTTCGCTTTGAAAATCGTCTTCCTGATTGTTAGAATTTGCCCAATCGAGAATGACCTCATTTTCTAAGCGAACTGCATTGAGATATCTAGAAACAAACTCTTGAATATCAGTTTGGGTGATTAAAGATTGGTCACTAACTGTACCAAGGTCAAGATTGACGCTGAAGGTAACACGCTGTTGAACTGTATCAATTAAACTTTCAAAATAACCTGTAGTACAAGCCAGCGCAGTGCGGATGGCACACAGTGTCTTACTTCCTGGTTGCTGAGGTCGTGCCAAAACTGCTTCTAATACCTCTCTGTCAATACCTTGCAACTTAGCAAAATCTTCGATCGGCAAAACTAACTCAATGCCTTTTTCTGCAAGAGTTTCACGCACTTCGCGCATTAATCTTTGCAAGTCTTCCCGACCCAAATTCAACACTTGGGTAATGGCTGCATCTAAGTGGCGATTCAACCAGTCTACGGTCGCCTTTTGTATGTTTTCGTGACTAATGAGGAATCTGTAAAAATCTTCTGCCAGTTGTCCAGCTTTTTGTAAGTCCAGAACATCAAGGGGTAAGTCATCAATTGAAAACTGTCGTCGTTCTTCGACAATTTCCACCGTATCTCGGTTTCCCAAAATGTGGATAACTAGGCGGTGAATAATGCCATTATCTCTCAGCCAATGTTCTCGAAAAAATGGGTCATACAGCAGGGAGTCAAGTTCATCAACAAGGTAGTTTTGCTCATCGTTAAGTTTGGTTCTATCCTGTTTCCCATTGTCACCTACCGCCGCCGCCAGTTGATTGAGAAGTTGTACCCGCGCTTGAGTTTCTGTTAAGGTGTTGGTGGCTCGATTTACACGTTGACGATATTCATCAAACCGTTCTCCCTCCATCCCTTCGAGGATAAGACTAATAATATCTTTAAGGTTCGTACCGATTTTAGGAATCAACAATACCTTACGCTTGTCCGTCGATTTGATATTAGCTGCCAACCAACGAATCAAGTGCGACTTGCCTGTACCAGATCCACCTAAAACTGGCACAAAAGCAAAATCTTTTTCAGCGATAAAATCCTTAAGTAATTTTTGTTCATCGTATTCAACCCGCGATGATGCCTCTATAAGTTCCTGGCGATACATGGCGATGGGATGGTGTGTAGCCAGAAACAGATGATTTGGGGGTTGGGTTGCTTCCACATCCATGACACGGCGTACCCTCTCCAAATTCCAGCAGACAAACTTTTCAAAAGTCATGATTTTTCTCCTTGCCAAATAATATGAGAAATTCGCCCATCATCATCTACTTGGTTATTCGCCTTTGGTAGAATCATTAAGTCAGCATCCGATTCTCTTTTTAGCTGGATATAACCTTCATCTTGCAGGCGAAACAGCGCAAAAGCTGTGCTTGTAGATAGATAATTAGGTTGACGGCGACCCATCTTTGCCTCAATTTCTTCTCGAAACTTACCTGTTTCAAACAAAGGGCATTTCTTGGCTAGGCGAGTCATAAAATCTTTGATAGGAATTTCCTTCCCGTTGAACAAATGCTTGAGGTTTCGTCTCAAGTAAGCTGTAGTGTCTGGGACGGTTACTGTTTTTCCTCCTAACGCATGACGCCAAGTAAAACCTAAGTAGCACATCCAGTCATCCATTTGAACAAAGAGGCGATCGCTCGACATTTTCAAGAAATCACTAACTTTCTGTTCGCTAACACGTTGTTCCACCTCTTCCCATGTTCCGGGAGCATCATAAATATCTTGTGCTAAATACCAAGCACAAACCCGACCAAAGTCTTCTTCATCTTCGTTATCAGAGGCAAAAAATAGATGAGTCAGAGTATCAGGTAATAACTTGTCACCTAGTTGAGGATTTCTAGCATCCTCTGGTAAGTTTGGGTTAATGGCAATTTCCTTATCCTCTTCTACTAAAAGACCACACTTGATACTTTCTCTAAGAGCAGCATTAAACATTGGACGTGGAGAAGTTTTCTCCTCAACCAACTTATCTGGAGAAAGAATTTGCTCTAATATATCTTTCTTTTCTCTTTGACCCTTTGTGTGGAGTAGATATCTAAATATGCCTCGCATCCGGCTAGGGTTTGCTAAAGATGTTTTTAAAACACTCATACACCAATCTCCGTGCAGAAGGGGTCAAATTTAAACTGCCGTCCTGAAAAAATATCAATCATTCGTCGGTCAGTTCGGCTTGGGTCGGGTGTAGCCACAGATAGTAAAATAATACGCGGAGCCTGAGACATACTATTGTTTGATAAATAGTTATAAGGTAAATTTTCTCCTTGAGGATGAAAAATGAGGGTGGGAATGCGTGGCATCTTTATCGGTTGATAGCTTTCCCATAAAAATATGAAAGCGTTTGGTATGATGTCTACTTCCTTAATCAATGTTTCCTGTAATTCACCAGGGATGATAACGTTTCTAATTCCCTGTGCCACGAACCATTTAAATACTTTGTTTATTCGGCTTTTCCAGCTTTTGTCTTCTGAGGATTCATAAAAAACAAGCAGTAATTTCTCATCCGCCAGTAAGCGTTGCAGTTCTTCACCTACAAAAAATTTGGGTTCTTGCCACACGGGGCTTGGTGCAGGCATAATTCCTGCAAAAGGTTTAACTCCCTTTTTTCTACAAACAGGACAACCTCCACAAGCGCGAGAAACCCTCACCTGACTTCTGGATTCGGGTGTATGGCGTGGAGTAATGGTATATGCTTGAGCAAAGATTTCCGAAATACATCGTTTAGCTTTTAACGCTTCGTTCATGAGTTGGAGGTTTTTATAACTCCAGCTTTGGCGTTGGTGTCGAACTGGTTCTACTTCAGATTCCCAAAAGAGTTTTTCCAAATGATATTCACTGCGAATGCGAATAATCCGAGTATTTCTGTGAAATTCCCAAGCTTTTTGATAATTTTCTTCTGATTCAAAGTTTTTCCTGTGCGGAGGTTCTTGAGAGTCTATTTCGATTAAACTTGCTCGATTCATCAGCGTTAAGGTGCGGATATTCCAAGCCCTATTCTGGTTATTGTTCATATCAATATCTCCATCTAGCCAAGAAGGAGGCGTATTGATAGGAACACGAAACCGTCCATCGGTTAGGGTTTCTTTTCTAGCAAACATACTTTGCCAACGTTGCAAACCCCTTTCGATGGTAATAGCAGAATTGTCATTAATATATTTGGCTATTTCTCTGTCTTTATTTGTATATAATGTAAGTGATATAGAAGCGATGCCGTCTCTGCCTCCTCGTCCTACTTCTTGATAGAAACGGTCAATAGTTTCGGGAATACAAACATGTATGACTGCCCGCACATCTGCCTGGTCTACACCTAATCCGAAGGCAGAAGTAGCAACAACTATATCAATTTTTCTTGCTCGCCAGTTTTCAATGAGCTGCGATCGCTCGTGAGAACTAGATTTACCTGTCATTACGGCATATCTCTTAAACCCAGCGCCAGATAATTCCCTTGCCAAGTCCTCCACATCATCAACTTTTGTGCCGTAAATAATTAACGGACGAGGAAGATGATATACTGCCTCAAGTAGCCTTTGCTGCCTAACTTCTTCGTAAGACCACGCAAACCAGTAGGAAGGTTCTGGGCGCAGCTGCACAGCAGATATCACTTGTAAGTCTTTCCCGAATAATGTTTTTAGAGTATCTAAACATGATTCTGTTAAAGTCGCAGTTAGCAATAATGTTGTGAAGGAACTAAGACGTAATAAATCCCTTCGCAAACCAGGAATTTCTTGGAAAGCTGGGCGAAAATCATCACCCCATTGTTCAACCATGTGAACTTCATCGATCGCAAAATACCGCAACATCCCCAGCTTTGCTGCTTTATAAAGGGAGGGTGCCAGACTATCCATTAGGCTTTCGGGTGAGGTAAAAATTATGCGCTGAGTTCCCGCACGGATGCGATCGCGTATCCCTGCTCTTCTCTGTTTTCCCTCCTCAGAATCATCGCTATAATATGCCGTAGCATGATTAACAAACATCTTTAATGCCCGTTCTTGGTCAATGGAGAGTGCTGTTGTCGGCACAACAACTACACTCACACCACTGGTTCTAGAATTCAACAACGCAGGTAGTTGGGCGCAAAGGCTTTTCCCAGAACCAGTGGGTAAGTTAATGATTAAAGTTGAATTTTCAGGAGTGGTCAAAACCGCACGAATTGCCTCCCGTTGTCCCACACTGCGGTATTTATCTAATTGCACAAGTTGCAGAAACGGATCGCCGGAAACTGATTCGTAATTACGTCGCTTTTCTTCTTTAAATAAGGGTGCATCTGGGGGATATTTGTCAGCCAGATCAAGCCATTCCGGTTGCCAAGGACGGGCGCTGATCAGATAGCAGTCCGGATCTTCACCCAGCACAGTGATGCTACTTTGCTCCCAAAAAGTGCGATCGCCAAAAGGAGGCTTGCGAGGTACTTGAAGCAAAGTTTGAGAAATTCCACCCTGTTTTTCATCTTCGCGTCGCAGCACATGACGTACAAGAGAGGCAATATCCCCTGACCCTGGTGAGTCACGCAGCGCATCCAGCAAGCGCAAATGGCAAGCTTCTGAAAAATGGCTTGTATCTTCAGGGATGTTACCTGTTTTGAGAATTTCTCTGAGTTCTGGGAATGAGTCACTCATAATTGGGCGCAACGCGAAAAAGTGAGAACCAACAGATAATGTCACTTTAAAAACTTTTACAAGCTGATAACATCAGTACAAACACTTGAAAAAACGGTAATTTAACCCAGTTTATTATCAATAGACATCTCCAGAAATTAATGTGCGTTGTCTACAACCGTTGTAGAGACGCGAAATTTCGCGTCTCTACATTGTTTTTCGG
>CAZZYE010000254.1:0-8996 GCA_964658145.1 uncultured Stigonema sp. | reverse complement strand
TAACAACTAACAACCAACAAATATGATAAATACTGAAACCTTGACGGCGTTGCAAGAGTTGATTGATGTGGTGGCAAAGTTGCGATCGCCTGATGGCGGTTGTCCGTGGGATTTGGCACAAACTCCGCAAACGCTGACACCATATGTTATAGAAGAAGCTTATGAAGTAGTAAACGCGATCAATAGTGGGGAGCAAGATGCGATCGCAGAAGAACTGGGCGACTTACTATTACAAGTTGTCCTCCAAGGGCAAATCGCTAGTGAATACAAACAATTTTCTTTGAAGGAAGTAGCCCAAGGTATCTCACAAAAGCTAATTCGCCGTCATCCTCACGTATTTGGTGATGTGACGGTGCAAAGCATTGATGAGGTGCGGCAAAACTGGGAACAAATCAAAGCTGTGGAAAAAGGGGAACTATCTCCAGAACATCAAAAACTCAGTCATAAACTGAGTGGCTATTTACGTAAACTTCCCCCATTGATGGCGACGATGAAAATTTCCCAAAAAGCTGCTGCTGTAGGGTTCGAGTGGGAAAATATAGATGGAGTGTGGGAAAAGTTTAATGAGGAATTGACAGAATTTAAACAAGCTTTAGCTCACGAAACACCGGAACGACAACAAGCAGAATTAGGTGATGTGCTGTTTTCTCTTCTCCAGCTTGCTCGTTGGTTAAACCTTAACCCCAGTGAAGCTTTGCAAGGAACAAATCAGCGATTTATCCAGCGGTTACAAAAAATGGAGGCGAATGCTTCCCGCCCCCTTTCAGATTACAGTTTGGATGAGTTAGAAGCGCTTTGGCAACAGGCTAAAGCTCAACTTGCCCAAGAGCATTAAGTTTGGTAATTGCTAATAGCTAATAGCTAATTGCTAATGGCAAAAAGACAATTAGCAATTAGCAATCTCTACAATTTAATTGTAACCGTCTTAACCTCCGTATATTGCTGTAAGCCATATTCACCCAGTTCGCGACCAATACCAGACTGCTTGAAACCACCGAAAGGCGCGGCGGCATCCAATACGTCGTAGCAATTGACCCAGACGGTACCAGCGCGGACGTTGTTGGCGATCGCATGGGCTTTGGTGATATCCTTCGTCCACACAGCTGCTGCTAGACCATAGATTGTGGCATTTGCCCGTTCAATGACTTCATCAATGTCTTTGAACTTGATGATGCTCATTACCGGACCGAAGATTTCCTCTTGAGCAATTTTCATGTCGTCGCGGACATCGGCGAAGACTGTTGGCTGAATAAAGAAGCCGCGATCACCAAAGCGACCACCACCGCATAGCATCTCGGCACCTTCGCGCATACCCGACTCGATATAGCCGATCACCTTGTCGAACTGCTCTTTGTCTACCTGCGGTCCTTGCTCAGTTTTGGTATCAAAGGGGTTGCCGATTACACGCTGCTTGGCTCGTTCCACACTTTTTAAGACAAATTCGTCATAGCATTTCTCTTCGACGAACACTCGCGAACCAGCACAGCAGCACTGTCCCTGGTTGAAGAATAGGGCGAAGTGGGCATCTTCGATAGCTTCATCCATACTGGCGTCGGCAAAGATAATGTTGGGACTCTTACCACCAAGTTCCAGAGTGACGCGCTTGAGGTTGCTCTTGGCTGCTGCTTCCATTACCAAACGCCCTACCTCAGTCGATCCGGTAAATGCCACTTTGTCAATATCCATGTGGTGGGCGATCGCAGCCCCTGCTGTTGGTCCATATCCCGACAGAATGTTGACCACACCAGGGGGGAAACCAGCCTCGATAATCAACTCACCCACCCGCAGTGCTGACAACGGCGTCTGCTCAGCTGTTTTCAGAACCACAGTATTGCCAGTTGCCAAAGCTGGTGCTAGCTTCCAAGCCTGCATCAAGAGCGGGAAATTCCAAGGAATAATCTGACCCACCACACCCACTGGCTCATGGCGAGTGTAGCAAAAGTACGGTCCTTTGATTGGGATAGTCTTACCTTGCACCTTATCCGCCCAGCCTGCATAGTAACGGTAGCAGTCGATAACAGCAGGCAGGTCAATATTCAACGACTCGCTGAGCGGCTTACCATTGTCTAGGGTTTCCAGCCGCGCCAACTCGTCGATATTCTGCTCAATTAAATCTGCCAACTTGTAGAGCAACTCGCCGCGACGGGTAGCAGAAATCTTGCGCCATTCGCCAGTAGTGAAAGCGGCGCGAGCTGCTTGTACTGCCTTATCCACATCCTGGGCGTCTGCTTCAGCAACGTCGCAGATCACCTCCCCAGTAGCGGGGTTAATCGTTTCAAAGTGACGACCACTGACACTTTTCACCCACTCATTATTAATCAGCAACTGTGTTGGACCGATTTTCACCTGTTTTTCTGCTACTTTGGTTGTAACCATCAGGTCCTCCTTAGACTTTTATTCAAGAAATTTATTGAATCTACTCATATATTTGTTCATATACAGAAGATTTGGTGATTTTCTTGATATATTTTTTTAATTGTTATGTAAGGTGAGTTAGGCACATAATAGCGTCTTGTAAATAATGATACAAAATAATGAGTGGTAACACACGTGATGAATCTGGTGCGTTACGCTTTGTTAACTCACCCTACCCATATAGCACTGCACAGACTACGCCGAGAATAATCAATCCACCACCCAGGATGAATGACCAGAAGCGATGATAACTGTTGATAATGGTGCCACTTTCACTGTTGATCTGGATCATATCCATCCACGGGGCGATACCTCGACGGAACCAACCTACCGCCCCAACCTGGGAGCCAATTAAGCTTTGAACTCGCTTCATACCAAAGAGAAAATTGCCAATGGGACCAAAGCGCGAGGCGTAGTGCAGATACAGCATCCCGGTAGGGTCTTGGATCTTTAAATCTGAACCATATTTATAACCCGCGTCGCCACGCCCAATGAGTTGACCTTCCAGTTTCACGGGTTGTCCACGCAAAGGACTAGCATAGGGGTCTGACATCAGCGTGAGAACGTCGGTTGCTTGTGCTTGGCTGTAGTCGGGAAACATGACTAAGGCTTTGATCAGCAATCCTATCCCTAAACCTATGAATGGCGCACCGACCATGAACCTTGCGTTTGCGGAATTTGACGCCAGGATCGCGCCAATTGCTAAGCCAGCAAACAAACCGATGGTTGGGGCACTATAAAGCACAATATCTAACAAGAAATTGCTGTAAAGCTTACTCTTATTGAGATGTTTGCCGAGTCCAATCACTCGCCCCATGTCGAACTCAGTTTCTAAACCCAACTGTTCGGCATAAGTGCTGAGGGCGCGTACTCGTTTGCCAGTCAGGGGGTGAGTAGAATTCAACTCCATCCACCCGCCCCAAGGGTTAAACATATCCCATAGGAACACACGACCAATTTTTTGCGAATCTGAGGCAATACGGTAGGCTGTACCTGTGGAAGCAGCAGCTTTGGCATCGTAAATACCCAAGGCACGAGTACCTTCAACTAAGCGGCTAGGTTCTTTTGCCCGTGAACCTTCCTCCAAAATACCGTAAGCAATCTTCACCAAGGCGCGGGATAGTCCATTGGGGTTACCAGTGCTTTCTGCTGCAAAGTATTCCCGTGTGCGGGATAAGTACAGCAGCAGGTAGGTGCCAATTAAGTAGAACACATAGGCAACCAAGGCAGCAGTTTGGATAGCATCTTTTATCTTGTTATCGCCGCCACGACCAAGGTTTCTGGCTGTGATGTAAATTAGATAGCAGATTTGCACTAAGGTGGAAGCTACTGTCATGACTGCAAAGTCCCAATGGACTATGTGTCCCAGTTCGTGGGCGTAAACGGTAGCAATTTCATCATCGTCCAGGTATGTGAAAAGTCCTTGACTGACCACCAAACGAGCGCTATTAGGCAATGAGCCATAAGTAAAAGCCGTGGGGTTCTGGTCGTCGATGATTCCCAGTCGCGGAATTTTCAGTTTTTTCTGTTGACAGACGCGGCGAATAACTCTAGCTGTCTCTGGACTGAGAGTTTCAACTTCTGTTAATTCTACCCACCGGGTATGGTAAAGCCACTTTTGCGTTAAATCCATCAGGAAGGGAGACAGAAAAAAGGCAGCAAGATTGAAAACTAGGGTGAAACCAATGGCGGTCAACAGCCCTATTTGTGGATTGTTGCTACCCAAAATAAATACCAGGCTCAAACCTAAAGCCAACACCATGCCAAATAGCAAAGTGATGGTGACGCCGGAAGCCAGTGTCAGGCTACCACCCACACCCCCCATTGCTAACTTGACACTAGCAGTTGCCGCACGACCTGTTTTTTGGATGGCGCTAGACTGTGGTGCTGAGGTGTTGCTGAGGGTTGGGCGCATTTTTTCTGCCCAACTGCGTGCCTGTAAGTTTTCGCTCATCATCAACTTTTGACACAGGATAATTGCTTTTTCGATTTCTCCTGTGCCTTGATATGCTCTCAACAGCCACATCTGTGCTGTAAGATATTCTGAGGAACTGTAATCAGCACAATTCCGGCAGAATTGTTCTAGTAATTGAACTGCCTCTTGATAACGTCCTTGCTTAGCTGCATCTAATCCAGATTGGAGTGACATAGGATCTGCCCTGTGGAGGAGCGGTATTATCTATCTGTACTTAGTAGATCCAGTCTTCGTCAATACCATTTCGGAAAACTTCATCACAAATCAACAATGGAAGCCTCCCTATCCCCTGGGAGTCTTATCGATGGGGAGATTCGCTACAAAACCAGTATTGATGTAGGACGACAGACTCAGTTTTGCACTCATCAAACAGTTGGTTTACGCCAACGTCACCATGATGGACGAATACCTGCCTGGGATCATGTCTGTCATCTCAAAGAAAGAGCCACTTCTTCCTATTCTCGTTTATCTAACTTGCTACTGAGAATCTCAGAAATGCAACCCCTAGCAACAACTGCTACCATAGAATTGTTATCAAAAACCATTGAACACAGACAGGTACGGCTGATGCAGGTGATGCAACTGTTCTTGAAGCAAAAACTGACTGGAATCTATCATGATACAAAACCCATCACTCCCCAACCCGGAAAAAGTTCAGCAAACCGTTACAAAAATGCGCGAAGTTTGCCGTCAATTTGATCATCTCAACTTAGCTTTAGATGAACTTATTGCTCAGATAGAGTTAGAGATCCGCAATAGTCCCTTAACCGCTTATCGTTTGGGAAAAAAATCACCTGTAGTAAAATCAATTGAAACAAAATAGCGATCGCCTCTCTTATAGGGAGCGCGATGCGATCGTCGAAGTAAGCACCCCAGTAATCTTGCTTATATTGATTACAACAAGCGCAGGAATAAATTAGGTTTTCTAAATTGTCAGAACCTTCTCTCAATTGGGGTTGGTTTGGCACTCTCCGTGGTTCTTTAACCTAAAGAGTCTAAAATTTTACTCAAGTTGCTATGATGAGCCTATGATAGGTCGAAATTTTACTGTCTCTTGAGCTACAAGTTCCGACTCTTATTCCAGACACTGCTGCGATCGCTCTTTGATAGCAGTCACAATCATCACAACAGATATCCGTTTCGTTAGGGTGTGACAGTTGTGGGTGCGGAATGTGGGTTAAAAGTTAAATCTGAGCACAACAGATTTTTTAAGCACCCGCTTTAAAAATCTGTTCTGCGGTCAAGTTTAACTCTGGGAATGTTGGCGACTGGATGGGGTCATTGCCTCGAAACTTAGTAACCCGATATTCGCCGGACTGTAAAGAGCAAACCGAGATAGTAGGTTGTTTGGGGTCGCCAATAAACTCCCTACCACCTAAAGCTAGATAGTCCACTATCCAATATTCAAATATTCCCATTACTTCATAATCAGCATATTTTTTGAGATAGTCATCCCGCCAATTAGTACTAACTATTTCAATTGCTAATACTATTGATGCAGCCTGAGTAATTATTGATTCCCGCTGCCAAATTGGTTCATTGACAAGATTAGAATCATTTAAGAGCAACACATCTGGTGAGTACCCTGATTGATTTTCCAATGGTCTGACTATGACAGTTTTTGGTACGAAATAAGGTAAATTTAATCGGTCAACTTCTACATTTAGCTTTTTGACTAAAAAGCCAACAACTTTTTCATGTCCTCCTTTTGGTAAAGGCATTTCAACAATTACTCCATCATGTAGTTCATAACGCCGTTCCGAATTTTCCGGATACCAAGCAATAAATTCATCAAAGGTTAGTTTAGTTTTAGGTAAAGCTTGAGTCATGGTTATTGCCTCAACTTGGATAGTACATGTTTTAAATCTACAGTTAGACTAAAATATACTACAGATTAGAATTTAAGCATAAACCAGGATTTTGCCAAACTGTGGCTCGTTTGTTCGTAGTTGCGATGAGCGCGAAGACAGCGCAACTACGAACCTATCAAAACAATCTTGACAAACTACTAGGTATTTGATATAAATCCATGACTGCTTCCCAAGATGATTTTTCTCCTCTAATTGCAATTGCCAACAACACCCGACTCGCAGCACTGAAACTGGCTGTTCTCTCAACAGAAAAGAGAAATCAAGCAATCAATGCGATCGCTCAAGCTTTAGAATCGGCAAAAGATGAAATTTTGTTAGCAAATGTTGCTGATTGTCAAGCTGCTGCTACAGAAGGAATTGCCAAACCACTTTATAAGCGCTTGCAGTTAGATGAACATAAGTTAAGAGATGCGATCGCCGGGGTACGAGATGTCGGCAACCTTCCCGATCCAGTCGGTGCAGTGCAAATTCACCGGGAACTAGATACAGGCTTAATCCTCAAGCGAATCACTTGTCCTTTGGGTGTTTTAGGCGTCATTTTTGAAGCCCGTCCGGAAGCAGCAATTCAAATTGTCTCTCTGGCAATCAAATCAGGTAATGGCGTTATTCTCAAAGGTGGAAAAGAAGCTATTCGTTCTTGTGAGGCGATAGTCAAGGCAATTAAACAAGGATTATCTCAAACTGCTGTTAACCCAGACGCGGTGCAGTTGTTAACGACAAGAGAAGAAACCCTGGAACTTTTAAAATTAGATAAATATGTGGATTTAATTATTCCCAGAGGTTCTAACTCGTTTGTTCGATTCGTACAGGAAAATACTCGCATTCCTGTACTAGGTCACGCTGATGGAATATGTCATCTTTATATAGATAAAGCCGCAGATATTGAGAAAGCTATTGCCATTACAGTCGATGCGAAAACAACCTATCCTGCTGCTTGTAATGCAATTGAAACTTTGCTAGTTCACACGAACATCGCCGCAGCATTTTTACCAAGGTGCAATGAAGCGTTGCAAAAACTCAATGTGGAATTAAGAGGAGATGAACGCAGCCGCGAGATTTTGCCTTATATCGCAGTTGCAACCGAAAAAGATTGGGAGACAGAATACAGCGATTTGATTTTGTCGATTAAGATTGTGGATTCTTTAGAGGAAGCGATCGCCCACATTAACGATTATGGCTCTAAACACACCGATGCTATTGTAACTGAAGATGTAGAGGCTGCTGAAACTTTCTTGGCACTGGTGAATGCAGCTGGAGTTTACCACAACTGTTCTACTCGCTTTGCTGATGGCTTCCGCTACGGTTTTGGTGCAGAAGTTGGAATTAGTACCCAACAAATGCCACCCCGTGGTCCAGTCGGTTTAGAAGGTTTAGTGACATACAAGTATCAAATGACTGGTGATGGTCATGTTGTAGCTACTTATACAGGAGCCAATGCTAAACCCTTGATCCATCGGAATTTTTAGAAATGTATGGTGCGTTGCGGCAGTAACGCACCACAAGTCAATACGCTTGCAACTATTTTAAAAAATACTTCTATCCTAAGATAGATTTATGAAAATTAATGACCAAAGATTAATTTAAAAAATGGCTGAATTTTTTGCTACTTACGGGTCTTTGATCGTCTCTATGGTAATAGGGGCGCTGCTAGGGCTATCGTTGTACTTACCACTTATGGCTGGTCAGTTATCTATGGCTAGTCCAGGATTTTATGCTAGTGGTGGATATATAGCAGCAATTCTCTCTACAAAAGTATTCACCTCTACCAGTGGTTTATTTCCGATTCCTCTACTGTTATTGGAGATGTTAATTGCTGGTGTGGTTTCTGGCTTGTTAGGTGTAGCGGTGGGAATTCCAGCGTTGCGGCTGCGAGGGATTTATCTTGCGATCGCCACCATAGCTTTAGTTGAAATCCTGCGAGTATTATCCCTAAATCTAGAAATTACAGGCGGTGCTGTCGGCATTTTTGGCATTCCTCAACCTTTCCAAACACCAATCGAATATTTGTGGATTGCCCTACCATTACTGATAGTAAGTATGGTATTACTTTACCGTCTAGAACGTATTCGAGTCGGCAGAGCATTTACAGCTATCCGCGAGGATGAATTAGCTGCGGGTGCGATGGGAATTAACTCGACTTACTATAAAGTTTTGGCTTTCACCTTAGGGGCTATTCTTGCAGGTGTGGTTGGTGCAATGAGCGCCCACTTTCTAAATACCTGGAATGCTCGTCAAGGCACTTTTGATGCCAGTATTATCTACTTAACTTTTGTATTAATCGGTGGTTCCAGAACTTTTCTAGGACCAGTGGTAGGAGGTATGGTATTTACAGCATTGCCAGAAATTTTGCGAATTGTAGCAGATACAAGCGGATTACCTACCTGGCTGGCGCAATTTTTGCGAGATGGTAGATTAATTATTTTTGGATTATTAATTGTCTTCGGCACAATTTTTTTCCCCCAAGGTTTGGTTACGCCAAATTTATTGAAGAAACGCAAGCGCTTATCTAAATAAAATGACTACAACCCAACTTGAATTGCCGATATTAGAAGCAAAAGCCCTCACTCGCCGCTTTGGTGGTTTAGTGGCGGTGAATAATGTATCTTTTACAGTCAACAAACATGAGATATTTGGACTTATTGGTCCTAATGGTGCTGGTAAGACAACCTTATTTAATTTAGTTTCGGGCTTAATTACGCCGAATAGTGGGCAATTACTTTATCAAGGTGGAGAAA
>CAZZYE010000253.1:0-9003 GCA_964658145.1 uncultured Stigonema sp. | reverse complement strand
AATTATAAATTATGAATTATGAAAGGGGAATATTGCTGTAATTCATCATTCAGCATTCATAATTCATAATTTCACATGATGAACTCCAGTGTACCACCGGAACAACACTCGTGCCAGTTTTGGGGAATCGTGACGTACACAAGCTGTTTCATCTTCATGCATCACATTAGCTAGAACAATTCGCCGTCCCAGTTCGGATACGGCTTCGCGATCGAGGAATACGGGATGGGAGTTTTGTTGGGCGTAGCGGATGAGTGCTCGCGGTGAAGGAGGTTTTTTGTGTACCAGTACAGCATTAAATAAGGGTTTTCCGCAAGCAGCATCAATCGCTCTAATATGGTCAGCAACAGTGTATCCGTCAGTTTCTCCTGGCTGAGTCATGATGTTGCAGACATAGATCCGGGGTGCAACGGATGCGGAGATCGCCTCGGCAATTTCTGGTACTAATAAATTCGGGATAACGCTAGTGTAAAGACTGCCAGGACCCATAATGATGTAATCTGCTTCTTTTATTGCCTTGATCGCTGCTGGCAATGCTGGGGGACTATCGGGAATACAGCCAATTTTGACAATACTACCCCCGGCTGCAGTAATATTGGATTCGCCCTCAATCCGGCGACCGTCGGCTAACTCTGCCCAAAGGCGAACATCACTGAGGGTTGCCGGAAAAACTTGTCCCCGGATAGCTAGGACTTTGGAACTAGCTGCGATCGCCAGTTCAAAATCGCCAGTAATGTCACTGAGTGCTGTTAAAAATAAATTGCCAAAACTGTGACCCGTCAAGCCATCCCCAGCCCGAAAGCGGTACTGAAACAGTTCTGTTAATAACTTTTCTTCGTCTGCCAGTGCTGCCAAACAGTTGCGAATATCTCCTGGTGGCAGGACGCCGTTTTCCCGGCGTAATCGCCCTGAAGAACCGCCATCATCTGCTACAGTCACAATGGCGGTCGTATTGGCGCTGTATGTCTTTAGTCCCCGTAGTAGTGTGGAAAGTCCCGTACCACCCCCAACTACCACAATTTTCGGTCCTCGATACAGTCGCCGATGTGCGAGCAAAACATCAATGAGTTCCTCATCGCCTTCTTGTCTATACACCTGAGTAATTGAACCTACCGTGCGGGTTTGTCCCCAAAAAAGCAACAGTAAGCCGCCCAGCAACACAACGGGTCCACTAATGTAGTAGGGTAAGATTTCGGTAAGCAGTCTCAAAAAGTTTCTCAGCAACCGAATCATCCAAAAAATTGGTGTCAGTTTAATCGATATCGCCAACCCCAGACATGTCAGCAGTACACCTCCGACACTAATCAGCAACCAGCGTTTTATCGATAGTCCAGGGGACAACCACTTGAACCACTGGTTAACTCGATGGGGAGTGCGACGGCGTGACTGGATTTGCAAGGCATTAAGGGCTTGTCTGATAAAACCAATTGACATACCTGTTCCACAGTGGTAATAACAATGATTAACAGAAAATGTACACTACATGGCTTAAACGCCAAGGATGGAATCATTAAATTTTCTAATTCTATTTGACTAAGAGGGCGTAGTCCAACATGCTTCGCATTCCTAGTAAAACCACACCCAAGCTTGGTTAAACTGAAGTTAATGGAAAAGCGAATTTTAGGATTAGATCCGGGTCTGGCTATTTTAGGATTTGGGGCAATTATCTGCCAAGAAAATCAAACCAAGGTGCAATCTGAATCAGTAACCTTACTAGATTTTGGTGTAATTAGTACACCAGCTAATACGGAAATGGGACAGCGGCTGTGTACCTTGTATGATGATTTGCACACCCTGATGGCGGAACTGAAACCTGAGTTGGTAGCGATTGAAAAATTATTCTTCTATCGTATGTCAAGTACTATTCTAGTTGCTCAGGCGCGGGGAGTGCTGATGTTGGTGTTGGGACAGTGTCGGATTCCGACTGTGGAGTTTACCCCAGCCCAAATTAAACAAGCGTTAACCGGGTACGGCAATGCAGACAAATATGAAGTGCAGCAGGCGGTGGCGCGGGAGTTGAATTTAGATGACATTCCCAAGCCAGATGATGCAGCAGATGCGTTGGCGGTAGCGTTGACAGCGTGGTTTCAAGTATAATTGAGATCGCTTCTTGAATGAGTTGCTCGCGATGAAAGTCTTAAGGTTAGTTCTGCCTGCCCTGTTCCTGCTAACCACGCCCGCTATGGCAGTTGAGTATCAGGGAAAGAATATTGATGGTAGAAAGCTGACTGCCAAAGCTTACTATTATGCGACTGGTGGGGTCTACAATGTTCAAGTGCGCTTCGAGCATAAACGAGCAACAATCTACTTTATTGGTGGCGCCCAAACAACTATACGCTTGAGGCAGCGAGTTATAACTGACCCTAACGATATTGAAGGCTTTGGGAAACTAGGACACTTTCCTGTAGGTGGAATACTCAGTGTCGGGTTGGATTATGACGATAATTTAATAGGCGATCGTCAACTGTCTGGTTCACATCCTCTCGCAGGCTTCTGGAGAATCAGCCTGAAGCCAACAGACTTCAACCAGTAATTTGGTGCGCTAAGAGCGCATAATATTCGTTATTTTTTACCAATTACAGAACTCTCGACGCCGTAACACACCGCCTTAAGAAGGTGCTACTAGCCCCCCTTTTTAAGGGGGGTTGGGGGGATCTCCCTTGGGATGGGCATAGCTAACCGAACCGTATTGAGTTATGCTGCGGCGATCGCTTAGATGGGTTCAATGCTACTCCCTTCCCACCCGAAGAATATTTATTTAACGAACCGCCAAGACGCCAAGGACGCCAAGAAAGAAGATAGATAATCTTGTCGCGGGAAAGGAGTAGGACACAGCCTTGCAGTAAGCTGCGCGTTGTGGCAGTTGGAATTTTTACGCATCAAGCTAGAAAACTAATAATTTATCTTAGCCTAAATATCAAAATGACGCCGGAAGCGGGGGTCAATGTGGTGTGTTTTCCGCTGGTTGCAAGTGAAACAGAGAGTTTGCAGGTTGCTGAGATCGTTTGTACCGCCACGGGCAAGGGGAATGATATGGTCGATGGTGAGGTCAGTTTCTTGGTGAGTTTTCCCGCAGCTTTGGCAATGGTATTTGTCGCGTTGGTATATGTATGTCCTCACTTCTTTTGGGATGGAAATTCGCGGAGTTTTGCTCATGGAGTGGCTTCGTTTATCTTGCGGCGAATATCGTCAAGGGGCGATTCGGGTTAGGTGGTTTCTGGTGTTTGTTCAATTTCTGGTTCATCAGATATAAATTCTAGAGTCACTTTGATTCTAAATTTTCCTTTTTGCCAGCCTTTAGCACCAACTTTGAGGATTTCACAATCTAAACCCTTATCAAACCATTTCCAGGTATCAGGAGTTCTGGGGTCCCCACCTGGATCTATTTCAACTCCTTTGGCTTTTAATGATTCATGTAGTTTATCTGCTACTGCTTTCCGAAATCCTTCTTTGATTGCATGCTTGATCTGACTGATTTTGAATACCTTATCTTTAAATGACAAAGCATCAAGAGTGTCACAGTTTTGTAGGTAAAAGTTTTCTTCCATATCAACCTCCATTTGTGAAATTGTCTTATCAGCTATGCTCAACAACTGTAAGTAGGTAGGCGTAAATAAAGCTATGTATGTAAATAAATTTTAAGCGTAGGGTGCGTTAGGCGGCAGCCGTAACGCACCGCCTCAACATGGTGCCGTACTCTCGGCGTTAACGCACCCTACTCTACACAAACAAAGCAGGCAGTTTTTTCTTGATTCAATCGTCACGGCTATTAACTATCTTTAGGCATCATCTGACGAATATCATCAAGTGGTGAAGTTAGTTTGCTTGATTGCAATCCATTATTTTGGGAACTTTCTGCTACTTCAAGCGCTTCAGGACAAAATTCTAGAGTAATTCTCACTTTTCCTCGTTCCCAGCTTTTACCACCTGGTTTTAATACCTTGCATCCTAATCCTTCTCCAAACCATTTTTCCTTATCGTCTTTCATTTCTCCTAATGGTTTTTGCAGGGCTGTAATAAATTCCTCAACTGTAAACGTGCGATTATTAACTAAAATTTGACCAGCATATACAGATACAACATCTTCTCGTTCTAATCTTTGAAATTTGTCAGTCATTTTCATCTTCAGCCCTTAATATTCTTTTACTAAGTAGGTCGGCGCAAATAACATTAAGTATGTAAACAAATTTTAAGTGTAGGGTGCGTTAGCGAAGCGTAACGCACCAAAGTTGTCAATGATGGTGCGTTAGCGAAGCGTAACGCACCCTACATAGACTTATGAATTCTCCTGGTTGATCATGCGGCGGATGTCATCGAGCGGTGATTCAGGTAGGGTGATTTCTGATGTTTCTTCAATTTCAGGTTCGTCAGGAATAAATTCTACACTGACTCTGATTCTAACTTTTCCTTTTTGCCAGTCTTTAGCACCAATTTTTAAGATTTCACAATCTGTACCTTTAGTGTACCAGTTTTCGTTAAAATAAAGCTTGCTTTCTTCAGTTATAAACCTCTGTTCGATTGCTGTTACTACATTTTTGTAACAGAAAGTAGAGGATACTAATTGTTTAAATTTACCCAATTTCAACATAGTACCGCTATAAAAAAACAAAACATCATTATCACTGCATTTTTCCAAATAAGAGTTACATTCCATATTAACCTCTGTCCTTATAATCCTTTAAACTATGTGGGTTAAACTAGAGGCAGCAGCCCCTGGGTAGGCATTCCCAGGCAGCAGCCCAGGAACGAGGAAAAAGAACTATACTTTCACAGGTTTGACTACGCCATTCGACTCAACAATATGGTTATCAAATGAGGTCATATCGACGACTGCATCCGATTGTCCAATTAAGGGCAACAAATAATCATATAATTGCATCGCCTGCAAACAGCTATTAATCCCAGCAACCGCTGAATTATAGACCTCAATTTTTTGCTCAACTGTATTCAACAAACGCCGATTACTGATAATCTTTTCCTCAGCTTCTTTCTCTAGAGTTTGCTCTAAATAAGCACGCGCATGAGAGTACTGCTGCAAAATGGCATCAGCTTGCCTAGATGCCATTGGTAACAACTGAGTTTTAAAAATTTGATTGACAGTTTGGCGGAAAGTATTGCGAATAGTTTGGGAAACTTTTGGTTCAAAATCCAACTTTAACAATTGCTTAATAGCCGATTCTGCTTCCACCATGCTTTCACAGTCGTAACCTTGGGAAGTTTGCAGCAATGTTTGGCGGAACTGATATATTGAACAAGTGTTTTCATCGTAAAATCTGGGACTTTCTCGCACAAAGCGATCGCACTCTACCCGCGCCGCACTCACCAAAGCATGAGCAATTTCTTTTTCCAACACTTTCAACTCTTGTTCAATCCCACCATCATTGCCAAGCAAACGATACAACTGGCGATAGTATTCCGACTTACGAATCGTTTCAATTAACTGCTGGAAAAAATGGGCAACGACTTCCTGAGAAGACTCCACCAAAATATCTTCCAACTGATTCGCCAAATAATAAAACGCCTCTACTAAAATAGCAATTAAAGGCGCAGTAGCATTGCGAGGATGACTGAGAGTTGCACGTCGATAAGCATTACTCACAGAAAAAGTATCTAGCAACTCATCCAAACGGCGAATCATCCGTGATTGCAACTGACGAAAATCCGCCTCAAATATATGACAGGCATTATTGATGACTTTATTAACTTCTTGTGCAATATGCTGCTGAAAGTCTTTCCCAACTTGCTGCAGTTGCTGGTTGAGGCGTTGCAACTCCTGCGCCTTCATCGCCTCAATTTCTCGCGGCTGACTCTCTAAATCTAATTGCACCGCCTGAAAATGTTTCGTCAGTTGAATACAAACAGATGACATATCGTCAGCCAGATTTTTAAACAACAGAGGACGCTTTTCTTCAGTAAGATAGCGAGTGATCGCAGTTCTAAATTCTTCAATACCGCTATCTTGAATAAGCTGGTTAATCAGCGGCGTTCCCTGTTCAGATAAAATTATGACATAGTTTTCATTTGCTGGACCGTTGTCAACCGAAATCCGAAACTTACTAGCGGATGGCTTGCCAGAAATAGTACAGTAGCGAAGAAATTCATAGACAAACTGCGGCGTTTCCTCCCTACCATTCAAACCTTTGACACTTTCAGCAAACACGGAATCTAAACCAAAGCGATCGCGTCCACTTGTCTGTTTAATCTGACTCCCATAAAATCCCAGCAACCCACTGGTTTTAAAAACCCTAGTGGTATCCCGAAACTGATTAATAATTAAATCTTCCAGACGTTGACGCAGCTGAGTGTTGTACCAAGTTTCATCAATGCGGTTAAAGACATAGAAAACGCGATCGCGTATCCCTGAATTCCGCCGCATCGTCTCCAAAAGTTCCGTTTCTTCCTTGGTCATATCACCCGCCGCCGCTGGTTTCAGCAAGCACACCACCGCCGAAGTATCCGGGTGTTGAATTTTAGCGTAAGTTAACTGTGCATCCTTCTCCACTGGTGCATCAATACCAGGAGTATCAATAATCACATTACCATCCTGCAACAGCGGATGATGACAGTAATACTCAATCCGCTTCAAAACAGTACTATTGCTTCCACGACGCGCATAACCAGCAGCTTCCTTAAGATTAGAAAAGTTAAATTGCTGCATTGAATATGTGGCATTATTCAATGTGTAGATGTATTCGCGATTTGCCACATACCCCTCAAGCAACAACATCAACGCCTTCGCCTGTTTCGCCCGTTCCGATTTACTCTCACCACCCTCCTGCTGGATAATAGCTTCACATTTTTGACGTAGCTGGTTGATAACATCAGCTTGGTTGATATTCGCTACTGTCGTAAATCCCAACTGCTTACACAAAGAAATTGCTTGTTCCCGAATCTCCGCTTCACTCAAAAACGTTAAAACAACTCGTTCCTTATCTAATTCAGCATACTCAATTTTGCATTCCGTACCAGTAGCGTGTCCCTCTGCACTGTACAGCAATTCCCGTTCTAACAGTGCATTGATCAGCATAGATTTACCCGCACTAAACGCACCCGCAAACACAATCTCAAACTTTGGGGAAATGGCTTTACTTAAAGAAGTTTGCACAGGTGTAATGTCATGAACACGCAAAGACGGTTCTTGCTGTAAAAGTAGTAATATAGACTCAACTTGTTCTTTTAAATTTTTACACTGAAGCGGAAACTCTTGCATATTGAGCATTTTGATAATATATTATTTGATTATTACCGTATATTTTATAAACGCCCATTCTGCCAAAACCTCAGTAAAATTACTAATTTGCTACCTCAAACTTATTACTTGATGAATAGCCAATGAAAATCCTTGCTATCAGACTAAAACCCAACGAAGATTTAAGACAAAGTTTAAAGAACTTTGCGGAAAAAGAAAAGATCGCAGCCGGATTTATATTGACTGCAATTGGAAGCCTAAAACAAGCAACAATTCGCTTTGCCAATCAAGAAACTAGTACAGTATTAACCGACAAATTTGAAATTCTTTCTCTCAACGGTACAATAGCAACCACAGGCGTACATCTTCACATTACCATTTCCGACAAACAAGGAAAAACCATCGGCGGACATCTCAGTGATGGATGCATTATCTACACAACCGCCGAAATAATTATTGGCACCAGCAAAGAACATACCTTTCTCAGAACCCTTGACACACAAACAGGCTACAAAGAACTAGAAATCATTTCAAATTACTCTCAAAACTTCTCATAAAACTCCTCTGCGTCTTGGCGGTTCGGATAAAAGGTGCGTTACACTGCGTTAACGCACCCTACTCTCAATACGGTTCGGTTAACCATGTTCATCCTTAAAAGATCCCCCCTAGCCCCCCTTAAAAAGGGGGGAAATTAGCCCCCCTTTTTAAGGGGGGTTGGGGGGATCAAGTCTTATCCGAACCGTATCGACCCTAATCCTCCTTGGCGTCCTCTGCGTCTCGGCGGTTCGTATTCTGAAAAAGGTGCGTTACTCCTTTTCGCAGTTCATATTAACCCAAACCCCAGACAAAACATCCAAATCTACCGCCTTCACTTCCCCCTCATCAGTATTTTTAAAAAGCACCGTAAAGGCACCAGCACCCAACCCATCCTGAGGAAACATTCGGTAACAAGGCATAGTAGTTAAATGCGACTGATAGTCCTGCAAATGACTAACCTCAACCGCCTGAAACTGGGGAAAGCGTTCCAATAACCATTCACAAACCTGCTCATTTTCCTCAGGAGAATACGTGCAAGTCATATAAGCAAGATAACCTTGAGGTGCAACAATTTTAGCCGAATTTGCTATGATTCTTTTTTGCCTATTTGCACTTTTATTAATAGCAGTTGGGTGAAAACATCCAGGTGCTTTTTCCCCTTTAGCAATTAAAGATTGCCCAGTGCAAGGAGCATCTACTATAACTAAATGACTAGATAGTAGCATCATTTCTGCTAAAATACTTGAATCTCTATTAACTACAACAGAAGGTTTGATACGGCAACGCTTTAAATTAGAAATTAGCATTCCCAAACGTTTGCCGATCGCTTCATTACTGATGAGCAAATCAGGGTGCAAAGCTTTCCACGCAAAGACACTCTTGCCCCCAGGTGCAGCACACATGTCAAAAACTAAATTCACAGAACCAGGAACTGTTAACAAAGTAGAAGCAGCAAACACAGAAGAAAAATCTAAACAATAAAAATATCCTTTTTCGTGCAGGGAATGTTGACCCGGCTTTTCTCCCAATGCTAAACGATCTATAAATCCGGGTTGCCAAGGCAATGGTTTTTTTACTTCAAAAGGAGAAAAATCATGCGAGTCCTGACACCAGAGAATGCACGGATGGAAAGGCTGAGGGTGAGTTAAAGCCTTAACAAATTTCTCTTGATCATCCGGGTTTTCAAATAGACGCCGTGAAAGTTTAAGTAGTAAATTTGAAGGGGTTTTCATCATTTATAGCTAGTACCGCTTCGCGGAATTAAAAATTAAAAATTA
>CAZZYE010000252.1:0-9022 GCA_964658145.1 uncultured Stigonema sp. | reverse complement strand
AAATTCATTTATGGGGATTCCTTCTGACGAATGCCTTCGTACTTCTGCCTTCTTACATTTTAGAAATGCAATGCAGCAATGTAATAAATGCCAGTCCAAACAATGTATTTTAGATAAAGAGATTGGTTTTTGGAAATGTTTGAATTGTGACCGAGTTTGGTCGTACTTACCGAAACGTAGCATTTATAAAAAGTGCGAAGAATGTTATGGCTTGGGACTAAGCCTAAATTCTATTTTCGTACGTGAATGTAAGCATTGTTCTGGGACTGGCATTTATCCCGAACCCAAGCCCTGATCGCTCAAGGTTGGGATTGTTCTTGAAGCCTTATTTAAACAAAAATATGAGGATTTACGATAATCGCTGGTTGATGGCATCGGTCGCACAGCATCTTAAGCGCCAAGCCCTAACGGGTACTTGGGATGGTGTCTCGACTAAGTACAATGAAGCCTATTTGAAAAGGTGCAAGGCTTTCCACTCCTCAACTGGATCGTTGCTTATTTTCTCTCGCGACACCGGACATCATACTAGTGGCTGGTGGAAGAATCCAGACTACGAGTCGTGCTATCATTTGTCTCTAAGTTTTCGCGATCCTGAGACAGAAAATCCATGCGAAAGAAACATCAAGTCAACAAAAGAATGGATTGAATTATTCTTTACTGATAACAGTCGATTGTTGTGGGCAGAATCACCGTATAGCGATTTGGGCAAGAAGCACGACACTTGGCATTATAGACTTTTTTGCAATCAGTTTTGGGAACCAATCTTGCCAAGGAAGGAGGTATATAGTAAAGACTTTACGCCTGCTGGGTGGAAGTCTTGGTCGGATGTGCAAACTGAATTAGAGATAAAAAATGCATAATCTAGTTAAAACCAAATCAGGCTATCATTGCCAAACTTGTAACTGGGATTGGAAGAGTAAGCCCTACACTGAATGTCCCGGCGTTCCTCGTTACGATTGGGGATGCAAACCAGACTCGTTGAAAACTGAAAGTGATTTGCATAAATGCAACTTAAAACCCAAAAAAGGTGTTCCTAGAAGTGCGATTATCTACTCAATGAAACGCGGTGAAATCGATTTGTATGATGTGAAAGATTGTGAACCCGACAACCCAGACTTGCCTCCGATTTGCGCTTGGGACGCCAAGGGAGAATTAAAAACTGTTGGCGAACTGAAGAAGATAAACCTTGCCCCCGACGAAGAAAATAAACCTCGTGCTGTAGCCTGGGTCTGGGATAAAGAAATTGAATGGGGAAAGTGGATTCCCTTGTACCATCCTGATGACTGTGGGTGGAAAGCAAAGGATAATTGGATTACGAAAACTGCTTTAAGACAGAAATATTTGTTGTCAGAGGGCTGGATAAAAAGATTGGGTGACGCTGATAGATTTCTCGACAATCCTCACGGCAGAAGCGCTGCCCCAATCCAACTTTTCAGCAGACAAAGAATAGAACAGTTCTTGGCTGATAATGCCGAAGAATATGCTAAATGGCTTGATAAGCGCGATAAGCATTTAGCAATATTTGAAGCTAACAAAGAAAAGATTTTTGAGCGTCGAAACCTCATTAAGGAACAGACTGCTAATTGCTTGCGTTGCGCCTCTGGTTGCACTACGCCCCAAGGGTTTTTGTGCGCCATCCACCCGATGGGAGTGCAGCATATGCCTTGTCTTGATTGGGTTGAGAGAAATAATTAATTTTGTTGGGCTGGTGCTGCCTGCTGCTATGGTGCTGTGCTAGTAATTTTGCGCTTCTGCCGTTCATCAAATTGCTGTCTAGAAATTGGTGATATTCCCAAGTCTTTAACGTAAAGTTACGGATGTAAATTTAAATTCCCAGTCATCTTTGCAATAATCGTTTCCATCAACTCCCCTTATCAATGAAGGGATTTTTATTATGTCTATTCGCCCATACCTGATAGTGGCGTACTCCCCACCTATTGCAATCGTGCTAGGGTCATAGTCCGCCGCTGTGCGGCAAAAATCAATAATTTTAATAGGCGTGTACACACCATAAGTGCTGGTTGCTGCGATCGCTGCCACACGCTCAACTATATAGTACAAAAAAGCCTGTGACTGTACTACCGTTGCTCGAAAACCGCGTCTAGTGGTGGAGTAATTGGCAACTGTACCGTTAAAGCTGGGTTTGAAAGCGCGATCGCCTAGGTAATCGTCCTCCGGCGTGTACTGGGGGAACAGCCGCAGGTAAACATAATCATTGGTATCGCTGCTATCGTAATGATTTGGGTCAAATAGCCAAAGCGATCGGCTTTGTGGGTTGAGGGTGGCAACGACGGTCAATGGGACGCGCAGTAGGATGCGCTTGCTGATGAAGGGGGGAATGCAGAGAGTTTGGGCGGATTGAATTTCTTGCAAAAGGGTCAAGTTAAGGCTCCTTCTGGGGGTTTAAATCCTAATTCCTCATCAGTTAAAGGATTAAACTGATAAGGCATAGCTATATTGCTCCTGAGTGGAACTAACGCTGGTATAAGTGATAGTTAAAGTTCCCATCCCATATATACTTCTAACGGTTTGAGAACTATAGACTGTTGTAGAAAGAATAGATTTGGTTGAATCAGTGTAATTCAATGTGACTATTCTGTCGTCTGCCCTTTGAATAGCTTGACTTATACTGCCGATGATGTTGCCACTGGGATCGGCAACATGAACTTTTTGATAAATCGTTTCTTGATAAGTCATTTTGCCGCCTTTGTTTTCGGTGCGCGAGTTTCTTGTGGCGGAAGTTCAGTCACTTGCTCTTCCGCATTGGGCGATTCGCATTCGTCTATATCCTGTTGCAGCGGCAGAAAGGCAAGTTCTTGCTCTTGGAGAGAGGGTGGGGCGGCCAGCCATCCAGCATTAATCCACCCCGGCGCGTCTATTTGATAAACGCGCCGAGTTCTCTTGCCATCAGGGGAGTAGAGAATTAGTGGGTTCATGGTAAGGTTAAAAATGCTGCGTAATTCAAATTGCCAGGAGAGCCTGTTTTGGTAGCAACAGCGCGAATGTAGTAAGGCACGTCCGTGAACTGCCC
This sequence comes from uncultured Stigonema sp., assembly GCA_964658145.1. Taxonomy (GTDB): domain Bacteria; phylum Cyanobacteriota; class Cyanobacteriia; order Cyanobacteriales; family Nostocaceae; genus Stigonema. The sequence goes on along the minus strand of CAZZYE010000252.1, from coordinate 5,991 downwards.
ATTATTTAAAATGTCTTCTGCGAACTCACCATCGAAGCCGAGAAAAGCTTCAAGTGCGGTTCCGGGCGCAGTCATGGTAGCGACTGTTTTGAATCCAGTTGTCGAGCTTGTTGAGCTTACCTGAATCGCAATATCCCACTGGGCAGTAGTAGCAACGAAGCCGCTATAAGCCTGTACGATCAATACGATTTTGAAATCGCTAAACTTATTGATTGGAAAAGTTAGAGCATTTTCAGATGTGGTTGCACTGATTGCTCCTTGGTTTAAATCCCTCAGTTCCGTATTTGCATCAAGCATTGCAAACCGACGATTGTTAATTGTCGAGCGAGCCATAATTTTAGACTTTTGATAATGGTAGGATTAGGCGATTGGAGCTGCGTTGGTGATTCCGGCTAAACGAGCAGCAGCTCGACCGTGGTAACAGGCGATCGCCGCATACCACTCAACCCGTGTCCTATATACGGGCTTAACCTGAAGTTCGCCTAAATCTCTGGTATCAATACCGTATACACCGTTTACAGCGCCTTGAATACCGTTTAGCATCATGTCTCTGAAAGAGACACAATAAACGCTTGTGCAAAGGGTTGAAGAAACGCCGTCCGGACTTATTTCGTTAAAGTCTAGGATGATGTTGCCATTATTGTCATAGTCAGCAATTAAAATTGGTAAGCCATTGTAGGTCATTACTCTTTTGCCGAATTCGTCTTGGGTGAAATCGATATCACCGCTAATATTACGATTACGAATTGCTTGGTTTAAGAGCCGTCTTGATGGCTTACCCATGATCAAGTAGTTAGGGTCGTCTACTTGATCGATCAGCCAGTCAAGCTTTGATAATGACAGCGGACCACCAGCGTCATTATTGGAAATTAACTGACTACCAGTTAGCCTCACTTGTAGTCCGTCAAATACTCTTGGATCTTGTCGGGTATCACCTTTGATAAAGCTGGCAGTCCAGCTTAAAGCTAGCGCCTTGACTTTCATCAGCTCGTGGACAGAGCGAACAGCGGGACCTTGCATGTTGACGATCGCTGTGTCTACATCAAGATCCCCACCACAAATTTTGAGGGCTTCCGACTGGGGATTTAAAACCCCAACACTTTCTGTGTAGGCTTCATTTATCCCCCTAAACCCAACTCCTGGAAGAATATCCTCTCTGTTGTAATGTTTACCAGTACCTTGGATGTTCTCCCAAGGTATGACGCGAAGAATATCGCTAGAGGCTGCGTACTCTTCGATGTATGTTGCTTGTTCGACAGAAGCTAGCTTGGCTGCTTCCAGAAGCGTCATTGGCATATTGGTTAAGAAAAAGTCGTAGTTTTTTGTTAAACCTCCTTGGCATCACGCCAATGACCGCACCGCGTCACGCTGCGCTTTCTTGGTTTAGTTAGACAGTTCGTTAAACGGAAACTACTTAATGCCCAGCTCTCTCGCCTTAGCTAATCGCTCGGCACGAGGAAGTTGCATTAGTTGCTCCCGAGTTGTAACTAAAGAATTCCCATCACGCGATCGCGTCATTCCCGATCCGGAACCGTTGTTCACGGCTTCAAATAGTGCTGCCGTTGGGCCTGCTGAACGTAACTTGATCATTAAATCGTCAAGTGAAAGCGCTGCGCCTTTGTCGTTTAGCATTCTTGTGCCGTCACGAGGATCAATTATCGTGATTTTTCCTTCATCGCTTTTAATGAACGACATTGCTCTTTCGCGAATCAAGTCGAAGTAAGAACAACCAAAATCATCTTTGCCCGACCTCCCGCCAAAAGCATAAAAAGATTTTTCTAAAGCGTTGGTGATTTGAGTAGTTTTCAGACCATCCTGTAGAGACTGAATTTGCTTCTGCAAACTAGTCCGTTCTTCGGTCCAGCGCTCCTTTAGCTCAGAAAATTGCCGCTGCTCTTCGAGCTTTCTCTCTTCTAGCGTTGCTGCCATTTCTTCGAGCTGCTTGTATCGAGTAGGATCAATCGCTTTAGCCTGTTCAAGTTGCTGTTGGTATGTGCGATTTTGATCCTCTAGATCTTTAGCCTTCGCGGCAGCGGCGTCTCGTTCCTGGCGGGTAGCTTTAGCAGTATTTAGAATTTTCTGAATTTCTTCGTCAGAAAATTGCTTGGTTGGCGCTTCATCTTCTGGGATTTGGGGATTTGAATCTAGTTCTGGTGGCATTGATTTTTATCCAAATCGACTGATGCGAGGATTCCCAGTAAGTCCAACAAGATAAATGGTAGAGCTAAATAAAGCCTGCACTTCCATTTAACCATCAAATCTCTTGCTACAAACATGCCTACCATTTCACTTAAAGCAGTTACAAGAGTAGCGCTGTGTTCCGCTTCTTGTCGATAGATAGTGAGGATGGGTTCTATTTCGCTACCGGGTAAAAAGTGCAGAAGTTTTTTGTAGAAGCAGGCTTGAAAAGATTCCAGTACCGCCATAAATGCTAGCTTATCCTCCCAGTCAAAATCCTTGGCGTAGCGATCGCTAAAAAATATTCTGGCACTCAAATATTTTCGGCTTAATCCATCAGCACTGAACTGCTCTGAATTATCCCACTTTACTTTACTCCAATTGGCAGAATTAGATGATATCTCTCGCTTGAATAATTCATGAACTCTTAAAATTAGCTTGTTTCCAGATATGGAACAAAAAGTTTGAGCGTGATGATATTCTGATTCAGCTTGTTGCTTTAAAACCTCGGACAGATCGGTTCTGCCTTCGGATCTCGCCGCGATCGCCTGTCGCCAGCAAAAGAAAAATACACCCATCTCCAATCGTTTAAGCAATCTTAAGCGGTTGGGCATTTTACTGAAGAAGAACGCTAATAACGCGCAAAGGACTTCATCACGATTACGAAAAGCCGAGGAGAGTGCAAACATTACCATTCACTGTAAAGCATACGCCGTCGTAGTACCCATTATTGGCTGGATTCTTAGCAAAGAAGCTGATCCATCGATAAGTGCTATTTATTGTGACCGTACAACTACCACCAGTATTGGCAATAGCGCTTACAAACTCGCGTCCGTTAAGATTTGTATTCGGCTGCTGATTCCATCGATGCAGCTGAATAGAATCACTTTCTGGTGCGATGGAAATATCGAAGTTGGGAACCACGATCAACGGCAAATTCGACTGTGGTGCGTAAAACTGAAATACCTTACCACCAACCGCGCACTGACCAGATGTACAAGCAGTGCTACCAGCAAATTCGACGGTGCTGGATGCCGCCGCACCACTTTTGCACCAGCGTCCGGTTGTGGGGTTATCGCTTGGCATAACCACCAAGTCGCCATCAGCAGCAGCGGTACTGCTGGCAATAAACATGTACCAACTAGGTCTAGCATTCGCGTCACTCTCTACAAATCTGGCGTAGCCATCAGTTCTTTGGCTACTGGTGAGTCCTTGTAGTGTGGGAATGTCCGCTATTTTATATCCAGTTTGAATTGTCACTTTTCATATAGGCATCGCATCAATTATTGGAATTCCCCCCGCCGCCGGAGTGACCAAGCTGACCGATGCGCCAAGACAGATCGCACTACTATTAGAAATTGCCCTTGCGATCAGGACTCGCCCTGTAGCATCCTGCACGCTATAGTTGCCGCTACTTGACTCGTAGCCAAGAATTGTGGCGGTGTGTTCTTGTTTGCGATCCATCGCTTTTTGAATCTGCACTTGCCGCGATTGATAAGACCCGCGATTGAGATGTGATAATTTTTCTAGTAGCTTGATTTCGTCCATTATTGAAAGATTTGCTTACCTTTATCTTGAGATGTATTGCTGTAGAAAAACAATTTGTAATCTGATAATTTGGAGGTTGTGTATATTAGCTCTAGTTTTGATGCCACAGCGTCAAGATTAAGATTTCCCTTGTAAACGGTTGGTCTAGTATCTATAGGTGGTGGTATATTGTTCGTAATAATTGCAGACTTTTCTATTTCAACCCCACCCTGACCTATTAAGTATTGTTCTGGAATAAATATATTTCCTTTTATCGGATTTGGTCCTAGGGATTCGATGTTTAAAACGATACCCCCCTCGGTCCCATATCCACCATATAAAAATACAGTTTCCGGGATATGCGTTCCCTGTCCTTTCGCATAGGTCCAAGAAAAACCAAAGTGGCAAGCAGGATTTTGCACGCTACTATTCGTACTCGCTATTTGAAAAATATCGCCTAAATCCCAAATCAAAACTCCAGTTTTCTTGAGTCCACCAGCAAAATCTGTATCGGCACAACCACTAATGGCAACATATTTGATGATACCCTTTGAATTTTTGTATTTTATAGCCTCCCCGGAATTTTGCTCCCCTTGGATCGTGTTAGCTGTATCTCCGCCACTAAACGCAAGAGACGTAATCGTTAATTTAATTCGGTATCCCGAAGATAAAGAATACTGATTTAAATTTTTGCTACTAATTCGAGTAGTATCCAACTTCAGTACATCAATCTCCATTGATAGTTGCTCAAGACTTTGTGGCTCACTTAAACTAGGATAAAAATAAAGAAAAATTAAGTTTCTGCTTTCATATCCAATGGAATAATATCCAAATATAGGTGATAAATTGTCGGGCCAGCTATAGGTTTGTAGTATGTCAATAGGCCTAGGCACTTGATTCACTTTTTTGATTGCAAGACTTCCTGACTGCATGTAGCCTAGTGCTAAGTAAGCATAATACTGGTTAAATGTATAGCTTACTTGTCCCAGGCGATCGCCAGTTCCAGGCACTGTTTGTATTAAAAATCCAACAAATATATCAGGGTCTTTCTCTATCGGTGGCGCAGTAGTCGTAGGCATTACACGTGGCATGCTGTCATATTTCGGTATCGTTCCACCCCTTAATCTAATGCTTTCGCCAATACTGATCGCCCCGTTTGTGATGGCAGACCCATAAAAAGTTTTACCACTAGAGTCGCTTAATTGCATTAACCCTGAACTGGGTTCATAGGCATCTGCCGTGGTAGCAAATTGTTGCTCACTATCAGCTGATAACTGTTCCAGCATTTTCTGCTGAAAGAAATGACGGTTTTTCAACTGTAATATTTCTAGCAGTCTTTCTTCAGATTCCATTTGCGTACCCCGTATTCAACAGCACAATGGGAATCTGGTAGGTGTAACCTTGCCCAGCAGGTATCGTGATTGGGGACGATTCTACAGCCAAAGCAACGATACTACCATTTGCTGATCGCGCCCTCAAAGAACCGCTGCCGATATCTGTGATGTTTATTGCAACACCACTCAAATCTTGCAATTGGAAATCGTTTGCTGTGGCATTGGCGACTTGATAAATTGTACTAGCAGCTATGCCGCCTGGTAATGTGGCTAGTGGGTCGGCGGTGAAAACTAGGCGATCGCCATTCACGAAACCATGCGATGTGATCGCAATTCGCCCTGCGCTTGGGCTGACATTACTGTTGGTGAAAGATTGCGAAGCATTTTGTTCGGCATTGGCCATCAAGAATGCTGTTTGAAACTGAAAACTATTCCCGGATGCTGCGAATGGGGCAGTGATTGTGGGCATTTCATGACGGTTGGCGCTTGTGTTGTATGACCCATCCGAGGAAAAGCTAACGCTAACTCTTTGGTATCCGTTTACCGGCAGTAGTTCGTTGCTGATAAAATCAGTCACAAGCGATGCCCTTGTGAGTGTAGCCACATTGGCTAGCCCAACATAGAATTTTCTTATGTCAGGGGCTGACAGTCCCCTAAAAAGAACCTTTGCCTGAAGGCTAATCCAATCGTTTGTAAAGGTCGCGGCTACCATAACTACTGCACGTCATCCCAGTTTGCTAAGTTGTCCCAGTCTATTGAATTCCATGTTGGGCTGTTGGGCAAGTTGTCCCAAGTCGTTGGGTCTGCTAATTCCCATTCAAGATCCTCCCAGTCTGCCTGGGCTGAACTATTAGGCAGCTTATCCCAAGTTTGTTCATCAGCGTCATCCCAGCTAAAATCTTCCCAATAGCCATGGAGTAACGCCGAACCAACCCAATCTCCCGACCCAATC
>CAZZYE010000251.1:0-9060 GCA_964658145.1 uncultured Stigonema sp. | reverse complement strand
AAAACCACTAACCACTAACCACTGTAGGGGCGAACGGCCGTTCGCCCCTACTAACCACTAACAAATTAGTAATGATTCCCAATTTGGCGATGGTGTACTGCTGGGGGGGCATCGGGCTTAGAAACGCGACCAACAGAGACAGTGCTGTAGATCAGCCAGTGATCGCCACACTCGACGCGTCTGGAAACTTCGCACTCCATATAGGCGAGGGCATCTGCTAGGATGGGGGAGCCATTTGTTGCTGGGTAGGTTCTGACTCCTTCAAAGCGATCGGCACCAGGAGGGAAACGTTTGAGAAAGTGCTTCATGAGGGACTGATAATTGCCTTCCTCAAGGACGTTGAGGACGAAGCGATCGCCTACGTGCAGCAAGGACTCAATGGCACGGTCACGAGCCACTGCAACTGTTATACCTAACGGTTTGAAGCTAGCTTGCGCCACCCAGGAAGCCAGCATGGCACTGCTGAGATTGCCGTGGCTAGTGGTAAGAATGTACAGTCCACTGCTGAGGCGTCCCAAAGCTTTTTCTAAGTCGTTATCCAAAGCTTTGATTTGCTTGATACTGCGCTCACGTGACAACCATTGCCCCAAGTCAGTTCCTGCTTCTTCACACAACTTGTATGTGGCTTCTTGTGGTGTCTCTTTAACCAGAATTGGTGCGAAGGCAGGCTTAAGTCCTAAATCCCGGAACTTGGCTAGCAATGGATAAACCGATTCACTATCCCCAGCCCCAGACTCAAATAAGCCAACAGATTGCTTAGCTTTGGCAGCAGCCAAGATAGTGCTGATAGCAGTCGTTGAGAGTGCCGCGACTGGTCCTGTAATTGGTGGGGTGCCAATCACTAGTCCCGCAGCAATGCTCACCAGTTCTTTCACATCCTGGGGGTCAGCCGACCGCAAATCCATCATTTCCACTGCCACACCCGTTTTCGTGATGCCTTGGGCAATTGCCTGAGAGAGACGGTCACTAAAACCATAATCGGACACATAAAAGACAGCAACTGTCGTTTCTGACGAAGCCTGCTCTAGACTCCACTTACGGTAGCAGTCTACCAGTTCAGTCACATTATGATGGAGCAAAGGACCGTGACCTGTGGCAATCGTCGTAATCACCGGCAACTCATTCATCCGCTTGAGGGCAGACAGCACCGAGCGAGCATTTGGTCCCATCAAGCAGTCGTAGTAATACCGGAAATCTTCTTCAATCAGGTCTAAATCTTCATCAAAGGTGTGGTCGTCGCAATAGTGCATGCCAAACGCATCACAGGTGTATAAAATTTGCGTGAAGGCATCATAAGTGAATATGGTGTCCGGCCAATGCAAATTAGGTGCAATCACAAATTCCAGGACGTGTCCGTTACCCAAATCCAGGCGATCGCCATTTTTCACAATCCGTTTTTCAAAAGGCTGATGTAGCCAATTTTCAAGAAACTGGATTGCCACCTTAGAACCGACAACGGTCACCTGAGGAGCCAGTCCCAGGACATCTTTGACCAATCCACTGTGGTCAGGTTCAGTATGGCTGATAATCAGGTAATCCAGTTGCTCAGGGTAAATCAGCCCCATCAACATGTCCAGGTACAGTTGGCGAAACTTTTCATGAGAAGTATCGACTAATGCTGTTTTTTCACCCCGAATCAAGAATGAATTGTAGGTAGTGCCATTTTGTAACCCGAATTCAATGTCGAAGCGATCGCGGTCCCAATCTAGTGATCGGATTGCCATTGTATTAGACCCAATCTCGATAGACTGCATTGTTAACCTACGTTGAACGTCAGCAAGTGCCACCATCGAATGCCTCCTTGTAAGTAATTTTATTTAAGTATTAAGTATCAAAATTTTATTCAAACCCTTACTTGAACTCTGATCCCTCAACAGACTTGAGTAAATCGAGTTTGGTGATATCAGCAGCCATTAACTTGCCAGGAAAGCTGACTACTCCCCTTGCCAAACTTGGTACTTTGGGATCACTCCCAGCCGTGGCTGGGTAATTTTTTGTGCCTCACTGTCAGTTTTTTTTGCTCTTGACTTGATGGTACTCTGAAATATCTATAGTGAAAAGCCATTAATTCATATCTCTGCTATAGAAAATTTCTATACGTATAATGTCCAACAGAAAATCTTGACGACCTCTGTATTCTTGGACAACTGCCGTCCAATCTTGAGATCAGCCTTTGTCCTTTTCTGGAAAATCCCTGAGTCGCAATTGTTGTAGCATCGAGTAAATACTTTTTTGGTTTAGGGTTTTACATTCATGCGATCGCCAACTTTCCACGGTTCGCGATCGCTCTGACAGCCCTATGTGTTATGCGCGTAAATAATTACACGTCACCCAAGCGGATGACATGTGCAATTTATTGGGAGAATTGATGCCCTTAAATATCAAGAGTACACAGAAAAGAAGTTATTCCTCCGTTTCCTGCAATTGATGCGAGGCGTAATATCGTTTCATCGTCTCCTTGCTTGCCTTGCTACCTTCTTCTGTTTTGGGATAACAATAAGAGCATATTCCACGAGCTACGCTTAACTTACCTTTGATTCGGCGATCGCACATCTTACAAGTAGGGAGTTGTTCACCTGAAGACTGGCGATCGCGCCATTCTTTGAGGCGTTGGTATCCTGATTTAGCCATTTTATTGTGTCTCCACTGGATCAACTCGACCAATACCCAGTTCAAGCAACTTGAGCTTTACGTCTTCCGGGGATTGACCGCAGTAGTAATATTTTTTGTTTGTGCGCAAGTCCGCCAAGTAGTATCCGGACACGCCACCATTGAGGCGAAATAACTCAATGGCGACTTGTTGGGGTGAGATGTCGTACAGCAATTTAAGGTCATCGTCGTCAGCAGTTTGCCTATATCTGAAAAAGAATCGACAAGGTTTCATCAGCCAACCGCCAACAACACGCTCAAACACGCGATAGTAGTCGGGGAGGTAAACGGATGTTGTTGTGTTCATATTTGCTATACTTTGATAAGTGAGTTAACCCCCAAGTTCGTGCTTGGGGGTTTAGTTAGCTAGTTTTAGCTAGCGTTGTCGGGCGGTTTATCTTTTAACTCTGGAGGGAGACCGGAATCGGGAATTAACGTCCCCTCCTCGCCTTTGACATCGGTTTTGTACCACCCAATCTTTTCGCCTTCTTCATCGCCGGGTGCGAATGCTGGCTCAAAGACTTGTAGGTCTTTGGGATTAAGTTGTTGCGAACCATTGCCGCCATTTGATTGAGTCACTTTTACCACCTCCTGATAAGGGTGTAGTATTGGAATGTCCCTTATATTCTTGATGATAACATTTCAGTTTATAAGTGTCAATAGATACGAGAGTATGGGTTATTTTAGGTTGAAGTAATTACTTTTTTATGTGGGGTAAGAGCGCGAGCGCATACAATAAACCCCTACCAAAAAGGCAGGGGTGCAGTGCGGCATTTTTGGGGGGAATCGGAGGAACATAAGATGCCTTGCAAAATTGGGGCTATCTATTCTTTCGATTTAAAGTTTGTAAACATCACGAATAACAGATGCAGCCTCAACAAGAGTGCTTTACCGCTTCCTGAAACCCTAGTTGCTGATCTGTCCAATTGGTCAAAGCAATTAGCAAGTCCTCGTACATGTAACCCTCTTGCCTCAAAACGGGGATAAGTTCGCTTATGAAACGCGGCATTTTTCGGGGGAAGATTTGAACGTAAAGATGCCTGAGTTAATGCTTCACGTCGGCAATCTTGTAGGGTGTGTCTGATAGCTGTGATAGTTTCAGGGTTTTCCATTATCACTACCTTGCGTTTGAAGTTCAAGCTGTTCAGTGAGTACAGCCACCCTTTCTTCATGAGACTTGATTTCGGCTTGGATGAGAGTATTTAACTCGAATGGGTTTAGAGGTTTAATGCTAGACTCTTGGAATATTTCGGTTTCTTCGCTATTGTCAAATACTATCCAGTAGATCCATCCCTCACCATGTTGAAGCGCCCGATTAGTACCTTTCTCGTAATACTCCATTCCCACGGTTTCACCTCGAGTCATGCCAGCAATTTTGACAAACGCTACTAGTCTTGCTTAAGTTCCCGCGATCGCGCTTTGTTAAAGTATGAAACAAACCCCGATTCCAGCAGAATACGGGGCTTGTTCTTCGGGTTAACCCTCTGACAGCAGGGCAACTAGCTCTTGCTTTTTCTTCTTGGTGTATCCAGGGATTAAGCGTTTTTTTGCCATTTCCCTCAGCTGTGTAATTGTCAATGCGTTTACCGGGGTCGTGGCTTGTAGAGTCGGATCGGGGGTTAAGTAAAAAACTGACATTAGTGCATCCAGCTTTTTCCCTTTAGTGATGCCACATTTGAGCTTTGTAATCGGCTCTAGGTTACTCCAGTACTTACGCCCGGCTTCATCAATACGATTGGTAGCGATCGCCAGTTTTACCCCTTTTAACTCACTGTTGGGTTTTTCAATGAGGTACTGCAACGCTGCTTTGATTTCATCTCTGGTTGCGGTTGACAAGTTGATTTTAGGAGTCAGATCACCAGTTAAGATCTGAGTCAGCACTTCGGTTCTCGAGCTTGCATCCGTGACAATGCACCACACCCTTTCTAATCCAGCTTCAAGAGCGATCGCATAAACGAATGAATTGCCAATGACTTCATATTCGTCTTCACCGATTTCTTTAACAATCACCGGCATCCAGTTACGACCACCCGATTCAGCTAGCACTTTTGCAGATGCTTTAATTAAAAACTCTGATGCCTCTATGCCTTTGCCTGGGTTGATTTCATGCATACAAAGGCACATTAGATTCCCAATGTTACTTACGCTCATATTTACTCTCTTATTGCAAAAAGTATTCTTTAGCTAGTGCCAGATAATGCTCACGGGCTATCCTGTTTTTATAAGCTGCGGGTACACGAGCAAATGCAGCGCCTGCGATATGCGCGTAACTGGGAATTTCAAAAATGGAGTGCGTGGATCGGGGAAAAAAGTACGGCGTGAGGTCAACAGGACAAACCTTATCTTTTTTACCTTGTTCTATGATTTGGTCTATCGCCTGTTCCGCAGTGTGTCTCCCCGTGTCAGTAATAGACTCACCATTAAAAAAGATGGGTAGAGCGATCGGTCCTCCATCTTGCCTCTTATCTTTGATTTCAGGAATGAATCGCTTGACAACGGTTGCTGCATTTTCCAACGAAAAAATGCTGTTGTGCTTAGTGGGAATCAAAACTACGTCTGCTGCGTAAACTGCGCTCTGACTAAAAAATCTCCAGTTTGGTGGAGAATCAATCAAAATATAGTATAGTCGTATTGTAATTTAAGTGGTTCTAGAGCTTGTCGCAGTCTGCTGAAATTTATCAATTGACGCAACTCATGTTCTTCCACGTGTGGAAGTTTTTCATCACTGCCAATGATGTCAAATTGCCATACAATGCCAGGTTTAGGAGTGAATTTACAGACGTTGATCAATCCGTTAGGTAACTGACTACTCTTATTTACCAACCACGAATACAAGGCATCTTCTTTGGGTTTCAAGCCTAGAGAGTTAGTTAGGTCATATTGATTGGGGTCAAAGTCAACAATGAGCGTTCTCTTTCCTAATGCTGCCAACATGGCAGCCAAGTTGACTGTAGTCGTAGTCTTCCCTACCCCACCTTTGTTGTTATAAATAGCTACCGTAAGTGCTTTGCGTGGCTCCTCTATTTTCTGCTTAACAACCGAGACAATTTTATCTACGTTGTCCGACTTGACTTCTAAGCAAGGGAGCGCAGGGTGAATGGCTCTACCGTGCTTTCTAAACAACTGGATGCGATCGGCATTGGCGATGAGTCCCCATTGAACAGATTTGCAGCCTGGGGCAAGTAAATAACCTTGAATTTGGTTAACGGCTGACTTATACTTTGCAGAGCCTGGGCTTAGGTTAATATCTCTGCCTTTTGCTTCTAGTAATAGGTAAGGATCGGATTTTGTGTGGATAAAAATATCACTGTCGGAGTTTTTGCGAACCGCGTAATCGACGGCATCGCCACCGTTCCCGGTAGTAAATCGTGGAATAATTTCCGTTTTGTTAAAACCCAAGAGGTTAAGTAGCTCTGGAATAAAGACACTACAAACCATCGATTCTGGTGCAGCATCTGGAAGATCCAGCAGTGCTTGTCTAATCGGGGAAAAGCTCATAGAATTAACTTAGTGTACGCAAACACAAACACAAAGCCGCCAAATTTGGCGGCTTTGTAATACTTAGTATATTTTGCGACTTTATGAATTGTTAATGCTAGATATACTGATTTGTGGATTCAGGAATAAGCTAACCCAAACTCAGGAGCATCCATTTTAAGGGACTGGAATAACATGGAGCGGACTTGGGGGTCCATATCTTCTAATTCACCATTAGATATAAGGATAAAGTCACCATCTTCATAGCCTGGGTATTCAAACTCTACCCCATGCAAATTTTAATGCTGCTCCATCAGTTGGTTCATTTATTGAATTTGGGCAACGTTGCAAAAGCTCAGAAGTAACAGCGATTTTTGATGGTGTAGTCCTCAATCATACAGAAAACCCAAACTTGGTGATTGATGCAATTACAGTAATGATCCAGGGTAAGCTCATCTAATTTTGTATAATTTAAACTTGACAAATCAAACAATATAGGAATGTAAACCAATACGCTTCAGTTAAGGCTCAAAGTTATGTAAATTAGGTATTGTTCCTAAGAATCGCGATCGCAGGAATCAACTCGCTCGCAGACATTTTTGTTGCAATGCTTGTCGCAGCCCGTGTATGCCGCACGCAAGTGTGGAACGCTACGCGCTTATTAGGCGGTGTTGAATACAGGCTATGAGCATCTAGTAACAACCAGAAAGTTGATGCAGTTGTCGCCTGCATTAAACACTCCGCTACGCCGCCTAATTTTCCCCACTTGCTGAATCATGGTAGGGGTATTTGATTAACTCCGTTTTCAGCGCAATACATCAGCAAAACCTATTAAAATACTGGCTATGACATGTAAAATTTTATCAATTGGAAAGTGATGAGTCCCTTGACGCATTCATTTGCGGTTTCAAGACGAACCTATTTTTAGAGGATCATTCAGATGAACCTGGGGACAAATCGGACTTGACTTAAAAGCACAAAAGTGGGATGACAGCAATGCCGTCATTTAAAATCGCAAGGAATACGCTGCAAGTACAGGGCTTTGAAACTAAATCTACCAATGCACTCGAAAGTTCTCGCACTGCGAGAAAGCCAACACAAGTGACATCCCTCGGAAACATTCAACAGAGTTTAGTTGAGTATTTTGGAGGCATCAAAGACCCAAGAGTAGAGCGGACGAAGAAACATCAACTTACAGATATCTTAGTAATTGCAATTCTAGCAATAATAGCCGGAGCGCTCATGTTGGGAAGACATTGAAAACTACGGCATTAGTAAGCAAACGTGGTTAAAAGAGTTTTTAACATTACCAAACGGAATACCCTCCGATGATACCTTTCGGCGGGTATTTGAGTTCATTAAACCAGAAGAGTTGAATCATTGTTTTCTTAGGTGGGTAGAAACCCTGGTAACGGAGATGGGAGGAGAGATAGTTCCTATAGATGGGAAGACTGCGGAGAGGTTCTTATGACCGAAATTTAGGCAAATCAGCACTCCATGTCATTAGTGCTTGGGCCAGTACACAACGTTTGGTTTTGGCACAGATGAAAGTAGAAGATAAATCGAACGAAATTACTGCCATTCCCGCATTATTAGAGTTATTAGACATTACAGGAGCTATCATTACCATTGATGCGTTTGGGTTCCCAAACAGAGATTGCTCAAAAGATTACCGACTTAAAAGCGGATTATGTCCTGGCACTTAAAGCCAATCATCCCACTCTCTACTCTCAAGTTAAGGACTGGTTTGAACAGGCTCAAGCACAAAATTTTGAAGGGATTGATGTCAGTTACGAGCAACGCATCGAAAAAGGACATCATCGTACAGAAATCCGCTCCTGTTGGACTGTGCCTGTTTCTGCCATCGGTGAGCTTTACCAACCGCGACTATGGGCAGGGCTGCGAAGTGTGGTTATGGTTGTCCGTGTGCGTCATCTTTGGAACAAAACCACTCGTGAGGTTCAGTTTTATTTGACTTCTTTACACAGTGATGCTCAACTTTTAGGTCGGGCTATCCGAAAACATTGGGGGATTGAAAACCAGGCTCATTGGACTCTTGATTGTACTTTTGCGGAAGATGCTTGTCGCATTCGCTCTTTCCACAGTCCGAGTAATTTTTCTCTTCTGAGACGCCTTGCTCTCAATGCCCTTAACCGAGAACAGACCTACAAACGCAGTCTTCGTCAAAAAAGTAAACGGGCAGCTATGGATAATGATTATATGATTCAACTTCTCAGTTCAAGTTTCATTGATCTAACATTAGATTCTTCTGATTCCTTCTGTCAAGCCTAATTGAGATGCTCTTACCCTGGCCCTGTACCGCCGATACCTAGTGGAATTAGAAGCATTACTGAACCGTTACAGCGCTGCTGGTTTACTGATTCACCACACCACTATGTCTAAGGATGCAACAGGTGTGGGCAAGCTTCGGGGGAGTAGTGCGATCGCTGCTGCTGCTTATGTCGTCTGGCTATTGGAAGGGGAGAAACAGTCAGAAGTTCGCACTTTCACCACTGGGTGAAGAAACCAAGGCTAGGTTAGAAATGATGCTGGCTTACGGAGGATGAAGGCATCTGCGCCATCTTCAAAAATCGTTGTTCAAGATGGTTATGATTGCTGAGGCTGTTTGCAATAAGCATAAATGATACTGGGTTAACAGTTAATATGTAGTCATGCTATGGCAAATCTAATTTTTATTATTGCTATAGGAGCAGGATTATTGCTTGCTATAGTGTTTGCTGACACAGGTAAAACCAGAAAACAAGCAATTTTAATACTCGGTTCCCTTATTTGTGTAATCCTGCTTTCTAATATTTGGCATTACACAACAGTTTTCATTGAAGATAAGATTGACAGCAACGTAAACAGTTCTGCTATTCATATCATGTCCGTATAAACAGTTACGATATACCGCCAAGCCCCCGTCCCCTCTCC
>CAZZYE010000250.1:0-9062 GCA_964658145.1 uncultured Stigonema sp. | reverse complement strand
CCCATTGCCGAGGGGCAGTCCGTACCCTCCGGGAAGCCGCCCCTCGGGCGTCTACAAGTCGGGAGACCCGCCCACACGGCTGCCCTCCCTAATCACTCTTTGGGGGCTCCGAGTTCCCCACTCCCCATTTTCTAGAAATTAAAAATCTCAAAGACAAAATTGGTGTTCCAGTGCGCGAGTGATGCTAGAGTGACTAGAAATTCATCTGAAACTTTCAGCGGGTATCGATGCTGAAGAAGCTACAGAAAAAGCATATTTCTCTAATCGCAGGTGCAGGACTGTGTGCCTTTTTGGCAGGGGCAATGGTATCAGCTCCTCAGATTGGAAAAACTTTAGGACAATGGCTTAAACAGGGTAAGGATCAGCCAGAGCAGCTTTCTGAGGCAAATAAAGCCGAATCAGCCGTGCTGCCACTGGTGCTACAATCCCCACAACAACGAGCGGCAAAACTAGAACAGCTAGCTAAAGGGTCGCCATCGCTGGATCAGAATCGTGCCCGATATTTGTTGGCAAGTGACTTAATTGATCAAAAGCAAGCAAAACAAGCACTCTCGCTACTTGAAGGACTGGAAACAGAGTATTCAGGAATAGCACCTTATGTTTTGCTGAAACAGGCGCAGGCACAGGATATCTTAGGAGAGGAAGGTCTTGCCTCGGATCTTAGGCATAAAGTACTCAAACTCTATCCCAAAGAACCAGCCGCCGCTAAAGCGATGTATCTCATTGGGCAACCTGAGTATCAGGACGAAGCGATCGCCCAATTTCCTTCCAATCCCCTCTCCTGGGAAATCATCCGTAAGCGGTTAGCAGAAAATCCCAATCAGCCGCAATTGCAGTTAGTATTGGCAAAATATGCCTATGACCAACCAGGAACAGTTGCTGTGTTGGATCAGTTGCTCAAGGACCCTACCCTGAAACCTGATGATTGGGAAATCATCGCTACAGGCTACTGGAACAACAATGATTTTACGAAAGCAGGGGCTGCCTATGCCAAAGCACGCCCGACACCCCGCAACCTCTATCGGACTGCAAGGGGATTGCAGGTAAGTGGTAAGCGAGAGAGTGCGCTTACCACATATAAACAACTCGTGAGTTCATTTCCCGACGCCAAAGAAACTGGCACTGCCCTGCTGCGTCTAGCAGAAATGGTAAAAACACTTGACTCCGTAACTTATCTTAACCAAGTTATCAGTAAATTCCCTGAGAAAGCAAGTGAAGCGCTGCTAGCAAAAATCAAAATCCTGGAAGCTCAAAAAGATCCAAAGTCAGCTACGGAAGTACAGCAATTACTGATTGCTCAGTACGCAAATTCTCAGGAAGCAGCAGAGTATCGTTGGAAAGTTGCACAAAATAAAGCAAAAGCTAAAGATTACAAAGCTGCATTGCAATGGGCACAACCAATTATTATCAACAACCCCGACAGTATTTTGGCTCCCAGAGCCGGATTTTGGGTCGGCAAATGGGCAACTAAACTAGGGAAAAATGAGTCGGCTCAAAAGACTTATGAGTACGTACTTAGTCAGTTTCCTTACTCTTACTATGCATGGCGATCGGCGGCAATTTTAGGACTAAATGTCAGCAACTTTAATACCCTGCGCCAGATGAACCCGCAGATAGTGCCACTCCTGCGCCCAGTACCACCCGCAGGTTCTGACACTTTCAAAGAATTGTATTTACTAGGTCAAGACCGTGATGCCTGGTTGCAATGGCAGACTGAATTTCAGAACAAAATGCAGCCAACTGTAACAGAGCAATTCACTGAGGGGTTGATGCGGTTGGTAAAAGGAGAAAATTTAATCGGGATTGACAAAATTGCTAAATTGGAAGACCGGGAAACACCGTCAGAAAAAGCCGAATATCAAGCTCTGAGAAAACAGCTAATGTACTGGCAAGCGCGTTATCCCTTTCCCTATCTTCAGGAAATAGAGAAGTGGTCTAAAGAGCGTCAGATTAATGCCCTGCTAGTCACGGCTGTGATCCGTCAAGAGTCACGGTTTGAGCCAAAAGTCAAATCAAGCGCAGGTGCTGTTGGCTTAATGCAGGTATTGCCAAGTACAGCTAAGTCGATCGCCCCACAAGCCAAGTTAGACAGCAAGAAAATTGATTTGGAAAATCCAGACAATAACATCATGCTGGGGACTTTGTATTTGGATCACACCCATCAGCAGTACGGTAACAACTCTCTGTTGGCGATCGCCAGTTACAATGCTGGTCCAGGGAACGTCAGCAAGTGGCTGCAAACTCTGCCTAAAGAAGATCCAGATGAATTTGTGGAAGCAATTCCCTTTGATGAAACCAAAAATTACGTGCGGCAAGTATTTGGCAACTACTGGAATTATCTGAGACTTTACAACCCTGAAACGTCGCGTCTCGTTACAAAATACTCAGCCCAACACCCACAACTACCGATGCAGTAAGGGGGACAAGAAGGATAAAGAGTCGCATCACTTTACGCTAGCGGGATAAGGAACCATCCAGTTTTTTATTCCGCTAATTTTTGTCAATCTAGTGGGCTTTTTAACGACAGTAATTGGCATGGAAATGGGCAGTGAATTGGTAATTGGTAATTGCTATAGCAATCCTAGATGAGTTACAAACACCTCTCCCTTGTCTTCCTTGTCTCCCTTGTCTTCGGTGCAAATTGTGTTCTCTATCACATTTATCCCTCAAGCACTCAATATTTTTACTTGATCTAAATAAACTGTTTTTAAACTGTCTTTAATCTAAAGCACAACCAAATGATGGTATTGTACTAAATGTTTTGTTTGACATTTGGTAAAACACTGACAGTAAATTCCTTATGTTTTGCTGATAAGGATTGACCGAACACCTATATTTACGTAAATTGATGAACTCAAAAGGAAATAGTGAAGTGGTGATTGAGAACAATGACAATCTTGTACTCCTAAATCAAGAGGATTCTAAGGCGCTTATTGCCCAGAGTACTTCCGTGGACAGTTGGCAATTATTGCCCTACACCTCTCCAATACTGCCTGTCCATGCTGCACTCATGTACACTGGCAAGATATTCTTCTTCTGTGGTTCGGGCAACGATCCGAGCAAGTCAGATACCCCCGATAACAGTGTTGTCTGGGATGTGAATAGCGGTACTTTCACGAATCAACCGCCGCCAAAAGATGCTTTAGGGGAGCCTATTGACTTATTCTGTGGTGGTCAGTCATTCCGATCCGAAGGTGTCCTCATGATTATTGGCGGCACCCTGCAATATGACCCCTTCTATGGCTCGTCGGCTAGTTTTTTCTTCGATCCAAGTACCCAGCAATTGACACAGCAAGCGTCGATGAATAGCGGTCGTTGGTATCCTACTTTATTAACGCTGGGTGGCGGTCGCATGTTTGCTCTGTCGGGTTTAGATGGAAATGGCAACCTCAACATCCAGCCCGAAATCTATTCCTTTTACTTTGGTCCTGGCTGGAAGGCGTTTCCACCAACAACTAGTGCTTTCCCGCAATACGCACACCTTTTTCTGCTGAGTACTGGTCAAATTTTCTATTCTGGGGTTGGCATGGGCGGCAACAATGGCGTGTCCCCACGCCTACTAACCCTGCCTAGTCTAGATCCATCCACAGACCCGATTGTGGAAACGGAGGTGGGTGGGTTGCAAGCTAGCGATGCTAACAATCAAGCAGCTAGTGTGCTGCTACCGCCAGTTCAAAGCCAGAGAGTCATGCTTTGCGGCGGTGGGGATGGTTCGGGGACGGCAACTAACAGGGTCAATATCGTAGATTTCACGGTGAGTAACCCAACTTACACAGCAGCAGCTTCTCTCAATTACGGTCGCATGCACCACAATGCCGTTTTGTTACCCGATCGCACCGTGTTTGTTTGTAATGGAAGTCAAGGGGAGGAGGACACAACTAAAGGAAATCTGCCAGCAGAGATCTACAATCCCGCCACCGATACCTGGACATCTGTAGCGACACCAAATGTCACAGACCGTGTCTATCACTCAGTGGCATTGCTCCTGCCAGATGGTCGAGTCGCCACAGCGGGAGGGAATCCGCAGCGGACTGTGAATGAACTGAGGCTGGAAATTTACAATCCGGCATACGTGTCGCAACCACGCCCAGTGATTGACAGCGCTCCCGCAATATTATCCTACGGTCAGACATTCACGATCCAGACATCCCAGGCCGGGAACATTAAATGGGTTCATTTGATTAAACCAATGGCTACCACTCATACCTACGATACAGAACAACGGCTAGTGGACTTGCCGATCGCCTCTAGTGATAGTAATTCTGTCACGGTCACAGTACCGAACAACAACAATCTAGCACCAGTCGGCTGGTACATGCTTTTTATTACTGACAACAATGGCGTACCATCAGTGTCAACGTGGATTCAAATACCTCAATAAACACTACGGAAGCTGACACTTTACCTTTTTGATCATAAGATCAAAGTACTCTGCTCCTTGACAATTATGAACGTAATAACACGTCGAAGATTTGGTCAACTGGCACTCGCCAGCACAGCAACTGCAACTGGAGTCGCTGTGTTCAGCGGTCTTGCCAACAGAACCTCGGCACAAACAGCGCCTAGCGCCCCTAGTTCGCTTATCTATGGATTGAGTTCTGGTCCTCTGACCACCAACACCACACCTAGCCCCGCAGGTGCCGCCGAAGTCAGCAATACCAACGCATCCAACACCACAGCTAGCATCCCGATCGGATTAATCCTACAGTCAATAGACACGGTGACTGGTCAAATTCAGCCTGTGAACACCTATCAGTTTCTTGGGGATGGGGTTACACCTATCCTCCAGACTAACGAGACAGTAGGCGGTTTTGCTGCCTTAGTCGATGGTACATTTGTCGTGACCATTACCCCTGCTAGTGGCACCCAGAACGAAACCAGTCCTACTCGCCTCACACTGCTGAATCAGTCTCCAATCAACGTGTCCTTATCAGGACTTAGTCTGCAGGAAAAGCTTGATAGTTTGGTAATTACCAGTGACGGTGGGCTTCTCGGTCTAGTCCTGAAAAAGAACAGTACGCCACCGGTCAGGCTCGTGGATATTGACATCAAAACAGGTCTGATTACTACCAGCAGTAGAGTTACTCTGCCCAATGACCAGCGGTTCAGTAATCTGACTCAGTGCCAGGATGGAACAATCTACACAACTACCGTTGATCTGCAAGGCAACACAACGATAGTGATGCTAGATCAGCAACAAAAACAGCTTATACCTCTGCCGCAATTGAGCGTAAACGGTAAAGCTTGGAATAATGGTTTGCAAAGCTTAGTTTGCTCTGCAACAGGTCAACTTTTAGTGCTTGGTGCCCTCAGGTATGTAACACCTAATAGTATTTACGGAGTAAATACGAACGATGGAACCTTGAGTGCAATCACACAGTTCAACGTTTCCAAAATTGCGATTACGCCCCCCACACCACCTACGCCCACCACACCACTACCAAACCTAAACTGAAAAGCCAATACATAAGGAAGCAGGTGTCAAACTTGAAATATCCGCCTTTTTGATCCTCAGTACTACTTAAAACTTAACAAAAGGAAGCATCTCCTCATTGTATCCGACACTTAGCAACCCAAGGGAGCATCTCCTCATTGTACCGAACACCCACCAAGGGTGCGGCTACATGAATAAAGTATGCCGTTGCATGCTCAACAATTTTAGTCTGCTAGTTACAGCATTGTTTCTATAGCCCTAGGCTTCTAGCCTGTGGGCTTATATTTGTACGCATTGAAATGCTCCTTTAAGCGAATAGTTGTGTTGGTGTTGGGATTTTCCCAGATACAATAGGTTAACAGGTAATGCCCATTAGCTAACTCATGACGCCTTCTCAAGAAGTAGACACCTCAAAGTCTCCCGCTATCGATATGGAAGGATACGACAACCCGGAAATTGATCCTCTCGATGAGTTACCAGGTGAGGTCGAAATGTCCATTTTCGACCACCTAGAGGAGTTGCGACGGCGAATTTTTTATTCGCTAATTGCCGTGGCACTAGGCGTTGTCGGCTGCTTTGTTATTGTCAAACCGATTGTCCAGCTACTAGAAGTGCCAGCGCAGGGAGTAAAATTTCTCCAACTCGCTCCTGGAGAGTATTTCTTTGTCTCCATAAAAGTTGCAGGCTATAGTGGTTTGCTCCTTTCTAGTCCCTTCGTGCTTTACCAAATTATCCAGTTCGTTCTTCCAGGATTGACTCGCCGTGAACGCCGCTTACTTGGACCTGTGGTTTTAGGGTCGAGTATTCTTTTCGCAGTGGGTATAGGATTTGCCTACTTGCTGTTAATACCAGCTGCTTTGAAATTCTTCATTAGTTACGGTGCAGATGTAGTAGAGCAACTGTGGTCGATTGACAAATATTTTGAATTGGTGTTGTTAATGCTCTTCAGTGTTGGGTTAGCATTTCAAATTCCCATCATCCAATTACTGCTTGGCGCTTTAGGAATTGTCTCGTCAGAAAAAATGTTTTCTGGTTGGCGTTACGTAATTGTGGGAGCAGTGGTTTTAGGAGCTATTCTCACACCTTCAACAGACCCCCTCACCCAATGTCTTTTGGCGGGAGCCGTGCTGGGACTTTACTATAGTGGTATTGGTTTGGTTAAGTTAATCGGTAAATGACAGTCGCTTCGCTCCAATTAAAAATTAAAAATTAACAATAGTAATTTTAAATTTTGCATTTTTAATTTTTAATTCCCCAAAGGGGACTACTCGACCAACCATTCTGTTGCACGTTCACCTAAATCTAAAGGAATGCTAACAGCTTTGCCTAGTCTGGGACGCTCCTTTGTTCGTGTAATAAATATTTGCACCTGTATTGTTCCCCCCATAGCATTAAGATAATTAGCGATGCTATCGAGATGCTCTTGGTATTCTCTCTCACTCAAAGGGAAAGAAGCTTGCTCTAAGTATTTCCACATGACTTGTAGAAATATTTTGCCCTGTGTCCGGCGTAAACGCACATCATATGAGCGTCCCCACTTATCAAGCAACAGTTGATGTAATTCCTGTCCTGTCATGGTTTTTCTCAACTATATTTTACATTTAGTTATGATGTTAAGTTCCGTTACTCAAGTATGATAGGAAGATAAAGAAATGTAATATCACCAAAGATGCTAGAAATGTCTTTGAGGAGAAAATTTTGGCATGATTGTGGGTCGTAGCATCAAAAGACAAGAGTTTCTCAAATATTAGAACTCAAGTCAAAATTGTTAACAAAATATACAAAGAACGTCTGAATTATGGCTCAATTTTCTGAATCAGCAGACGTACCCGATATGGGGCGTCGTCAATTCATGAATCTTCTCACTTTTGGGACTGTAACCGGAGTAGCTCTGGGAGCATTGTATCCCGTTGTCAGGTATTTTATTCCACCTGCTAGTGGCGCGGCAGGTGCCGGTGCGACCGCAAAAGATGCTTTGGGCAATGATGTTAGTGTGAGTCAGTTTTTAGAAAGCCATAATGTCGGCGATCGCGTTCTAGCTCAAGGACTTAAGGGTGACCCTACCTATATTGTTGTAGAAAGCAAAGAGGCGATCGGTGATTACGGTATTAACGCCGTCTGCACCCACTTAGGTTGCGTTGTTCCCTGGAATATTGCTGAGCAAAAGTTTAAGTGTCCCTGTCATGGTTCCCAGTACGACGCTACTGGTAAAGTTGTCCGCGGTCCAGCACCGCTATCTTTACCTTTGGCTCATACTAAAGCACAAGAAGACAAAATTGTCCTCACCCCATGGACTGAAACCGACTTCCGTACCGGTGAAGCACCTTGGTGGGGTTAAAGAGTTAGGAGTTAATTACTCATGACTCAATTTATTTGACGTTCATTTCGAGAATTGTTGTCTTTATTAGAGATGAGAAAAGCTTGTACAACAGCGAGGTTTACTCGCAGTGCTAGGGTGATTGTAAAAACATTGCTCATAGCGATCGCTACTGTGACATTTTTCTTCACCAGCGATCTAGCCCTTCCCCAATCTGCCGCAGCATATCCTTTTTGGGCACAGCAAACCTATCCTGAAACTCCCCGCGAACCGACTGGGAGGATTGTCTGTGCTAACTGTCACCTAGCAGCAAAGCCTTCAGAAGTAGAAGTTCCCCAATCAGTGCTACCTGACACGGTGTTTAAAGCTGTGGTAAAAATTCCCTACGACACCAGCTTGCAACAGGTGGGTGCTGATGGTTCTAAAGTCGGCTTGAACGTCGGTGCTGTACTGATGCTACCAGAAGGCTTCAAAATTGCTCCTGAGGATCGGCTGGACGAGGAGACGAAGAAAGAAATCGAGGGTCTATACTACCAACCCTATAGCGAAGAAAAAGAAAACATCTTGCTCGTGGGACCGTTACCCGGTGAACAGTATCAGGAAATCGTCTTCCCCGTTCTTTCTCCCAACCCCGCCACTGACAAAAACATCCACTTCGGCAAATACGGCGTTCACCTAGGTGCTAACCGGGGACGAGGACAAGTTTACCCCACTGGCGAAAAGAGCAACAACACCGTTTACAGCGCTTCCGCCACTGGTACCATCAACAAGATTGACAAAACCGAAGATGAAGACGGTAACGTCAAATACGTAGTCAACATCCAAACTGAATCTGGTGAAGTGGTATCTGATACCATTCCCAATGGACCAGAACTGATTGTTTCTGAAGGACAAGCAGTTAAGACTGGAGATGCTTTGACGAATAACCCCAACGTCGGTGGCTTCGGTCAAGCGGACACAGAAATTGTGCTGCAAGATGCTAGCAGAGTTAAATGGATGATTGCATTCACCGCTCTTGTGATGTTAGCTCAAGTTATGCTCGTCTTGAAGAAGAAGCAGGTTGAGAAAGTCCAAGCTGCCGAAATGAATATCTAAGTCTTGGTTTGATTAAACTTTATCTTGTAGGACAGGCATCTTGCCTGTCTTTTTTGTGCGGTCACAGCAATTAAAGCTTTTGCTATAGTTGGATATTAACAAACATTGATTGTTTAATAAAGATATAGCAGTCCTAAATGATTTGTGAAAAATTTTAAGTGGTGTAGGGTGGGCAGTGCCAGCCCTTTCAACGCGAACAGATGTACTAATAAGTCA
>CAZZYE010000249.1:0-9070 GCA_964658145.1 uncultured Stigonema sp. | reverse complement strand
GAGTGCGATGACTTACCTAGAAACAGCGGCGCAATTTTACAGCGAAGTCGCCCAAACACCACAAGTAGGACTTTGTTGTGTGCAAAGCACACCACTGCAACTACCAGGGCTAAAAATTACCTGTCAAATGCAGCAAATGAACTATGGCTGCGGTACCACCGTTCATCCCACTGAACTTGTCAACCAACCCACCGTACTGTATGTTGGTGTTGGTGGTGGTTTAGAAGCCTTACAATTCGCTTATTTTTCCCGCCGTCCGGGTGCTGTCATTGCAGTTGATCCAGTTGCCGAAATGCGGGAAGCTGCTGCACGAAACCTGGAAATTGCCGCTCAAGAAAACCCTTGGTTTGATACCAGCTTTGTAGAAATTCGGGAAGGCGACGCCTTTAACTTACCCATTGCCGATGCTTCGGTGGATGTCGTGGCGCAGAATTGCCTCTTCAATATCTTTGAGCCTGACGATTTAACCAGCGCTTTACAAGAAGCATATCGGGTATTAAAACCAAGCGGACGACTACAGATGAGCGACCCAATTGCTACTCGTCCTATTCCACAACATCTGCAACGAGATGAGCAATTACGCGCTATGTGTTTATCGGGCGCACTCACCTATGAAGAGTATATTCAACGTATCATAGATGCTGGCTTTGGTCAAGTAGAGATTCGCGCTCGTCGCCCCTACCGTCTGCTTGATTCCCATACTTACAACCTGGAAGAACATCTACTTTTAGAAAGTCTAGATTCTGTGGCTTTCAAAGTTCCCATTCCTGAAGATGGTGCTTGTATATTCACTGGAAAAACAGCAATTTACGCTGGTTATGAACCATTTTTCGACGATGGAGTCGGTCATATTCTTCAGCGAGGAATCCCTGCGGCAGTTTGCGATAAAACCGCTACAAAACTCGCGGCGATTATGCCAGAAAAAATAATTGCCACTGATTCAACATGGCACTATAACGGTGGCGGATGTTGTTAACATTGTACAAGCAATCCGGAATTGCCCAACACCGGAGCAGAGCAAGCTGGAACGAGATTACAAAATGTTCTTGCAAAAACATTTTGGCATTGTGTTTAACAATCTATTCACTATCACCAACCTACCAGTTGGTAGAACTAAACTGCATTTAGAACGTCAGAAAATGTACACGCCCTATTTGCAGTTTTTAGAGTCGCATTTCAATGCAGGTACAGTTGAACAATTAATGTGTCGAGATGAGCTTTCAATTGATTATCTTGGTCATGTGTATGATTGCGACTTTAACCAGATGATGAATTTGCACAGCAAAACTGATAATGGGGAAAAACCTAATTGCTAATTGCTAATTGTTGATTTCAATGAGCCATTACCAATTACGCATTACCAACCTAGGCGATAGTATAAGTATTCAAGCGGACACGATATAGTAATTAGATGGGTTTACGATCAAAATTTCGTTACCAAAACTGTAACGAGCTTGTTTATACTTGTCAGTTGCCTCTATCATAATATGTAGTTAAGCTCCTCACACCAAATTGAAAGCCGTGGAACTAGATGTTTCACGGCTTTTCTTATTTAAGTATTTATACTGAGGCGATCGCTCTTAAGGAAAGGTTGGGATTCAATACGGTTCGGATCAGATGATTTCCTCATTTAAAACCCATGTAGAGACGTTCCGCCGGAACGTCTCTACACGCATGGATTTTTCACGAATTACCTTAACCGAACGGTATTGGGTTGGGATTGGTGACATGAACCCTCATACAGCATTCAGTTGAATTGATCGCATTGTCAGGGCGCGGAAACCGCGCCCCTACGGTTATATGGTCTACCAAAATTAAATTCGCTCTGATTAAACATGCCCGCAAGGCTAAGTTAAATTTCACAAAATAAAATTATTTAACCGTGTTTTTACTACTGCTTTACATAGCAATTAATTACGACAATATAAAGTATCCAGATCGTAAAACGTGCGCCGCATCTTCAATAAGAGTAAAGTCTATGGAAAATTCGCCCCAAGAGCAGGTAAGTCTAACTCAAGAAATTTTTTTACACCGGATTGCAAATCGCATTCGGCAATCGTTGGAACTGCAAGAAATTTTGTTGGCGACGGTGGCAGAAGTCCGCTCGTTTCTCAACACAGATCGGGTGAAAATTTACCAGTTTCAGCCTGATGGTCATGGGTTAGTAATTGCGGAATCGATTCAGGAAGGTCGGTTACCTCCCCTGCTAGGGCTGAATTTTCCGGCAGATGATATTTCGCCCTACGCCCGTGAATTGTTTATCCGGGTACGCCAGCGAAATATCGTCGAGACAACACACGAAATTGGCATCAGTCCTCTAGATTGCCCAGAAACAGGCAAACCGTTAGAAGCGCAAGATATTCGCTATCGTCCCGTTGATCCATGCCATGTGGAATATTTGACGGCTATGGGTGTGAAGTCTTCGGTTGTAGTGCCAATCGTCTTAGAAAGCAAGGAAACCGGGAAAGATTCGTTACCTTCTGTGCGTCAACCATCCCAATTGTGGGGGTTGTTGGTGTCTCATCACTCAGAACCACGAGTAGTCACAGAGCAGGAATTACAGTTTATTCAGTCGGTGGTCGATCAGGTAGCGATCGCCATTTCGCAATCGATCTTGCTGAACCAAGTGCGAGCGCAAGCCCTGAATACAAACTTGGAGCAACAAGTGCGCGATCGCACAAACGAACTGCAACAGACCAACATTCAGCTACAGCGCTCGATTGAACGGCAGCAAGCCCTGGCGCGGATCATTGCTAAAATGCGACAGTCGCTGGACGTTGAAACCATTTTTAAAACCACGACTCAGGAAGTTTGTCAATTACTCAAGAGCGATCGAGTAGCAGTCTATCTTAGAGGCAAAAGTTTACGATCGCTGCGTGGGTGAGCAGTATACCCAAAAATTCAGCCAAGGTTATATCCATGCAGTCACTGATATTTATAACGCCGATTTAAACGATTGTTATGTGTCAATGCTGTCTCGCTTCCAAATTAGGGCGAACTTAGTGATTCCGATGATTAAGCAAGGAAAGTTATGGGGCTTACTATGTATTCATCAATGCCAAAAATCCCGTGAGTGGCAAGAGTCGGAAATTGAATTTGCTACCCAAATTGGCTCTCAGTTAGGAGTTGCTCTAAAACACGCGGTACTGCTCAACCACACACAGCAGCAAGCGACACAACTTTCCCAAGCGCTCGACCATTTAAGGGAAACTCAAGCTCATCTAATTCAAAGTGAAAAGATGTCGAGTCTAGGACAACTAGTCGCAGGGGTGGCACATGAAATTAATAATCCGGTCAACTTTATCTACGGCAATCTCTCCCATATTGATCAGTACACGCAAAACTTGATTGATATGCTCAATCTCTATCAACAGCACTATCCTGTACCCGATCTGGAAATTCAACAACGAGCAAAGGTGGCAGATTTAAAGTTCATCGCTGAGGATTTGCCGAAACTGTTTTCTTCACTGCAAGTAGGTGCTGAGCGTATTCGTGAGATTGTTCTTTCCCTGCGGAATTTCTCTCGTCTGGATCAAGCCGAGGTGAAACCCGTTGATATCCATGAGGGACTCGATAGCACTCTGTTAATCTTGCAGCATCGTCTGAAGGCTAATTCATTGCATTCAGGCATTGAGGTTCACAAGCAGTATGGCGACCTGCCCCTGGTCGAGTGTTTCGCCGCAGAACTTAATCAGGTGTTTATGCATCTGCTGGCAAATGCTGCTGATGCCCTAGAAGAGTCTATTCGGCTGTCGTTGCTGGCTGGTGCGAAAAAACACCATTCGACGATCGCGATTCGGACGCAGCTTGTAGTCGGCGATCGGGTGCAAATTTCGATCAAAGATAATGGAGTCGGCATGACTCAAGAGGTCCAAGCTAAGCTATTCGATCCCTTTTTTACAACAAAGCCTGTAGGTCAAGGCACAGGTTTAGGACTCTCAATTAGTTACCAAATTGTCGAAAAGCACGGCGGCAAATTCCAATGTGTGTCTCAGCCAGGAGAGGGGGCGGAATTTCTAATTGACATTCCTGTAAAACAATCTGGAGTCAAATTAGCGAGACTGTCGCCAGCCGCTATTTAAACTCTGAACCCGTTAATATGTAAGACTCTCAGTCAAAATTTGTTTTGACTCTCAATCGGTTGATTGCAAATCTCCAACTTCCATCCCTAACCCCTAGCCCTTTCCTGCTGTGTGTCGATTCCTTAAAATCAATTCCTCTTTTCTCTTACCGAGCATTTTCTCGGTCCCTCTGCGGTTAAATAAAAAACTTTTTAACCGCAGAGGCGAGCGCGGAAAGTCTGTCAGAAATTTCCAAGACAGAGAAATCAGAGAAAAGTTTCAGAAATTCTAGGACTCACCTTCAAAGGGCTACCCGATACCCCAAGCATTTGAATGGGGATTATTTACTGTTATTGAATGCTATACATAAAATACCAGAATATTTGACAAATTTTCTATAAAAGTAAAGTTTATGAAAAATTCGCCCCAAGAGCAGGTAAGTCTGACTCAAGAAATTTTGTTGCACCGGATTGCAAATCGCATTCGGCAATCATTGGAACTGCAAGAAATTTTGTTGGCGACGGTGGCAGAAGTCCGCTCGTTTCTGAGCACAGATCGGGTGAAAATTTACCAGTTTCAGCCCGATGGTCATGGGTTAGTGATTGCGGAATCGATTCAGGAAGGTCGGTTACCTCCCCTGCTGGGGCTGAATTTTCCGGCAGATGATATTCCGCCCTACGCCCGTGAATTGTTTATCCGGGCACGTCAGCGAACTATCGTCGATTTGACAACACACGAAATTGGCATCAGTCCTCTAGATTGCCCAGAAACAGGCGAACCGTTAGCGAACCAAGATATTCGCTATCGTCCCGTTGATCCTTGCCATATGGAATATTTGACGGCAATGGGCGTGAGGTCTTCGGTTGTGGTGCCAATCGTCTTAAAAAGCAAGGAAACCGGGAAAGATTCGTTACCTTCTCTACAGCAACCATACCAATTGTGGGGGTTGTTGGTGTCTCACCACTCAGAACCACGAGTAGTGACAGATCTGGAATTACAGTTTATTCAGTCGGTGGTCGATCAGGTGGCGATCGCCATTTCGCAATCGATCTTGCTGAACCAAGTGCGAGCGCAAGCCCGTCTTGATGCCATTATTAATCAAGTCACTCAGGAACTATATACCACGCCAACTGTCCAACTTCAAGCTGCCCTGAAAGAAACGGTGGCTGCCTTTGAAGGCTCTGGAGGACGACTATACTTACTGCCTGACGGCGAACAAAGCGCAGAAATCTACACTTGTGGGGTGCAGCCAAGTCTACTCGATCTTGGACTTGGTAGACCGATTGAGGAGCATCGGTTGTGGCAGAAATATCTCTATTCCGCCACGATCCCACCTAGTGAGAATTCGGAAAAGCCGGGAGCTAAATCATGGTCAGTGAACTGGATGAGAGCTGTTTATGCTTTGACTCCTCCACCGGAAGAAGTCGGTTCGGAGTTGAATTTGTGGGCGATCGCGGATATTTACAAAGAACCCTTATTTCGTTCAATTGCTCCCAGCTTCCAAGCAACGTCAATTCGGGGTTTGTTGATTGTGCCACTGCTATATGCTTCCACCGTCGTTGGCTGCTTAAGTATCTTCCGCGATGAGGTAAATATTGAAACTATCTGGGCAGGTTGTGTTGATACCGATTCTCGCCAGCTTATGCCGCGTCAGTCCTTTGATGCGTGGCGCGAACTGAGAATTGGGCAGGCACAACAGTGGGCAGAGTCGGAACTCAAGCTGGCGCAAGCACTGGGTGAGCGCTTTTCAACTGCTATAAAGCAGTGCCAACTGTATCAACAGGTGCAAGCCCTG
Source organism: uncultured Stigonema sp. (assembly GCA_964658145.1). Lineage (GTDB taxonomy): Bacteria > Cyanobacteriota > Cyanobacteriia > Cyanobacteriales > Nostocaceae > Stigonema. Next base: position 3,214 of record CAZZYE010000249.1, on the reverse strand, counting down.
AATACAAACTTGGAGCAACAAGTGCGCGATCGCACAAACGAACTGCAACAGACTAACATTGAGCTACAGCGCTCAATTGAACGGCAGCAAGCCCTAGCGCGGATCATTGCTGAAATACGACAGTCGCTGGACGTTGAAACCATTTTTAAAACCACGACTCAAGAAGTTTGTCAATTACTCAAGAGCGATCGAGTAGCAGTCTATCGCTTTAATGCTGACTGGGGAGGTGAATTTGTTAGTGATTATGAATCTGCAAATCCCCGATGGCACAGTAGTATTAAACTTGGAGTCGGCGTGGTGTGGGACGATACCCACTTACAAGAAACTCAAGGCTGGCGCTATCGCAATAATGAAACCTTCGTAGTCGATGATGTGTACGACATGGGATTTACCCAATGTCACCTTGAGATCCTCGAACAATTTCGTGTCAAAGCTTTCATGATTGCTCCGATTTTTGTGGGGCAGGAACTATGGGGCTTATTGGGCGCTTATCAACACTCAAGTAGTCGGTATTGGGAAGCTTCGGAAGTGGAGTTTTTCATGCAAATTGCCACTCAGATTGGGGTGGCGTTGCAGCAAGCTCAGTATCTCGAACAAGTGCGATCTCAATCCGTACAATTAGCTCATGTGGCACAGCAACAGAAAACCTTAGCAAGTGTAATCACCAAAGTTAGGGAATCACTGGACTTGAATGAGATTTTTGAAACCACTACCCTTGAACTCCGGCGAGTGCTCGATGTTGATCGAGTTGTGGTCTTTCGCTTCTATTCTGAATCTAACTATAATGGTGGCGAAGTCGTTGCAGAAGATGTTGCCCCTAGTTTCCCATCGACCTTAGAGGCAAAAGTTTACGATCGCTGCGTGGGTGAGCAGTATACCCAAAAATTCAGCCAAGGTTATATCCATGCAGTCACTGATATTTATAACGCCGATTTAAACGATTGTTATGTGTCAATGCTGTCTCGCTTCCAAATTAGGGCGAACTTAGTGATTCCGATGATTAAGCAAGGAAAGTTATGGGGCTTACTGTGTATTCATCAATGCCAAAAACCCCGTGAGTGGCAAGAGTCGGAAATTGAATTTGTCAGTCAAATTGCCTCTCAGTTAGGAGTCGCCCTACAACACGCGGTACTGCTCAAACACACACAGCAGCAAGCGACACAACTTTCCCAAGCACTCGACCATTTAAGGGAAACTCAAGCTCATCTGATTCAAAGTGAAAAGATGTCGAGTCTGGGACAATTGGTCGCAGGGGTGGCACATGAAATTAACAATCCGGTCAACTTCATCTACGGCAATCTCTCCCATATTGATCAGTACACGCAAGACTTGATAGAGATACTCAATCTCTATCAACAGCACTATCCTGTACCCGATCTGGAAATTCAACAACGAGCAAAGGTGGCAGATTTAAAGTTCATCGCTGAGGATTTGCCGAAACTGTTTTCTTCACTGCAAGTAGGTGCTGAGCGCATTCGTGAGATTGTTCTTTCCCTGCGGAATTTCTCTCGTCTGGATCAATCCGAGGTGAAACCCGTTGATATCCATGAGGGACTCGATAGCACTCTGTTGATCTTGCAGCATCGTCTTAAACCTAATTCATTGCATTCAGGCATTGAAGTTCACAAGCAGTATGGCGACCTGCCCCTGGTCGAGTGTTTCGCCGGACAACTCAATCAGGTGTTTATGAATCTGCTGGCAAATGCTGCTGATGCCCTAGAAGAATCTATTCGTCTGTCGTTGCTGGCTGGTGCGAAAAAACACCATCCGACGATCGCGATTCGGACGCAGCTTGTAGTCGGCGATCGGGTGCAAATTTCGATCAAAGATAATGGAGTCGGCATGACTCAAGAGGTCCAAGCTAAGCTATTCGATCCCTTTTTTACAACAAAGCCTGTAGGTCAAGGCACAGGTTTAGGACTCTCAATTAGTTACCAAATTGTCGAAAAGCACGGCGGCAAATTCCAATGTGTGTCTCAGCCAGGAGAGGGGGCGGAATTTCTAATTGACATTCCTGTAAAACAATCTGGGGCAAAAGTCGCACGACACACGCAAGCCGCTATGTAAATGGAACCTCTGCCTAGCAGTTGCTCAAAACCCTGGTGCGCCGAAAGATTTACTAATTCAGTTAGCTACTCAACCCGCAGTACGTGGTGGATTTCACTTTAATCCACTCAATTTAGCTGCTGTTAAAAGTTTGCTGACTCAAGAACCAGAAGCTGCGATTCCTTTGTTTGATCGATGTCTAAAATTTCCCGATCGACCATCCTTTTCTCGCTTTTTGGTTCTCATGAATCCTCATATACCCAGTTCATTTCTGGCAAGATACTATAAATCTTGGTTTTGGGCAGAAAGATATGCGATCGCTCAAAACCCTAATACTGACCGCGACATTTGCCAACAACTAACGCAAGACCCCAATAGCATTGTTCGTGCTGCCGCACGGGATAACTTAAAGTAGTATTTGCTCTATAAAGAAGCAATCTGTTGAGCAAACCACATTGCTGCACTACCATTAGTTCCCTGACGAAGCTTTTCTAAAGTCTTCTCCAACAAAGCTATTGGCAAACCCTCAAGCGCTACTGAATATTCACATTGCTGATACTTTCCATTGTCCTGCAAGCGAAACGCCAACACTCTTGCGCTTTGGACATCAATAACCCAATATTCCGGAATTTGCAAAGCTGTATAAAGCTGCTTTTTCTCATCCAAATCAGTTGCTATAGTATCACCCACTTCACCCACCAAATCAGGAACTCGCCACTGGGTTAGATTTAGGTAACGCCGTTCGCCCTCTCGCCAAACTGGGTAATTTTTACCTAGGTATAGTACCAAATCTGGAGATGCAGCTTGCGTTTTTGGCTTTTCCATCAAGCAACCGCCCAGAGAATGGAAAGTTTGGTCTGGTTTTTGGCGACTAAACCAGATAAAAAATAGCATCGAGAACAGTTCATTAACTGCTGCGTGGTTAATTCCTTCATTACCCATGTCAACAAAAAGATACCCATGATTAAAAAATAGCCTCACCTTCTCTGGGGTAGGAAGATTAGCATAAGCTAAGTAATCGAACCATGTTGCAGGTATCCATTTTGGAATGGTTGTGGTGGAGAAGCTTAAAGGGCTAGAAGGAGTCATAGAACCACGCGATCGCTGCACGAGATGTTGTACCTTCAGCCTAGCATTAGACATCTCCGAAAAACAATGTAGAGACGCG
>CAZZYE010000248.1:0-9078 GCA_964658145.1 uncultured Stigonema sp. | reverse complement strand
AGACTTGTTCTGGAGCTGTTGGTATCACTTGCTTGGGACCATGCTTGAGTAAGTTAGGATGCTTCCTGAATCTGTGATGGCTTTGGGTCGTCTTGTGGTATGCCCTGTGTGGCTGAATCAATAACCGTGATTGTCTAAGAATATCAAACAGTTGATCTCGACCTACTTTGAGTTGCGCTTGAACAAACCCTGGGCCTAGCAACTGATGTAATTTCCTCGTTCCAATTCTCGGTTGATTCATACGGATGTGATTAACCATCGCAATGACTCGTTGAGCATTGCTATGGTTAATTTGTTCTTGCTGCACTTGTTGATAATAGGCTTGGCGACTCATTCCCATAAAACGGCAAGCTTTCTGGATACTTAGTCCTTCGACTTTGCTACGGCAGATAGCTTGCCTGACGGCTTTTTTACTTTGACTCCGTACTCGTTTTCCATAATATCAATCACCGCTTCGAATAACGCTGACTTTTGCTTCTCTTCCTTCAGTAGCGCCTCTAGCTCTTTAATTCTTTGCTCGGGCGTCTGGGGTTTGTCTGATTTAGTTTTCATGGCCAATGACCCTTTTGTGCGGCCTGGGGATATCGTCCAATCCTGCAAGCCATGTTTTCTGCACCATACTAACACTGTTGATTTGCCTTGTATCCCATACTTCTTCTGCGCTTGTTTATAGGTCAATTCGCCTTTTTCTATTTGCTCTACTACACTTAATTTAAAGGCTAAGCTGTAATCCCTTTGACTCCGTCTTACTATTGTCTCCATTGCACTTTCCTTACTTTCTTTTGAAAAGTGTCAATCTATTCTAGGACGGGACACAAAATAAAAAGCTCCGGTTAATTGTCGATCAAATTAATAGTGAATCGGTATACAAGGCCACGTATTTGGACTCGGGTATGGGTATAGTGATTTCGCTGTGGCTTTTTGGGGGACGAGAGCCTAAGGCTGTTGCAAATGCCGCGAATTTTTTAGGTATTACTTTAGATGAGTATTTAAAAAAATACCTTGAATTTGATTCATTAATGATGACCGTTTACACAGCAAAAGAATTGCGTAAGACACAAAAAGATCCTACGCAGGATAACGTAACCTCAGACAAGTTGGCCCCTTTCCTTCAGATGAAGTAGTTGACGGGAAAGATGTGATAACCCTAATATCTGCTTATGATGCCTTCAATTAGAGTAAGCGAAACCACCCCTAATTAAAATTTGTTTTATCTTTGGCATATCAATGATTAACAGAGAACTTTATGACTCAATCTTTGGATAAACAACAGGCAAATACAGGCAAGGCCAAAGAATTATTCGGTGGAAAGCGCAATCTTGCAGGGCGTCGTAAGGGTGTACTGAATAAGATTAATGCTGACGTTAAGCAAATGGTTTTACACGCGCTTAACGAGGTGGGCGGCGTTGAGTATCTAGCTAAGCAAGCTGAAGAAAACCCTGTGGCTTTCATGGCTCTCTTAGGGAAGATTTTGCCATTACAAGTCAAAAGTGAGGTTGAACACTCTGGCAATATTACGGTGGTCATCCAACAGTTTTGATAATCGAAAAGTTAGCCTAAATCTGACCTACAAGTGCTTAATTGACAAGAGAAATTGAGGCACACTCTTGGCACACTGATAGACAAAAAATGGAAATAATGGAGAACAGTAAGCAATAGTTAACCAACTGATTTAATTTGCTTTTATTGTTGTGGATTATTGTTATTTTCTCTATTCATGCGACTTTTAATCCGTTGGTCGCAAGTTCGAATCTTGCACAGCCCACCAATGAAATCAAAGACTTAGTGCGAATAGCCTAGGTCTTTTTTCTTTTGTGGCACACTAATGGCACAGTCGTAAAAAAATAATCCCGCAATTGTGCCGTGCTGTGTATTCAATTTTTGCCCAATCAATCAAAATGAACAAAAAATATCCGCAATCTGTGGATAACTGGTCTTTTTTTGCTTATGGGTGTGCCATTAGTGTGCTTTTGAAAAATTATTATTTAGTAACATATTGTTTTTACTTTATGTTGGTTGATTAAAACAGTTGATTAATTATCCGTTGTTGCCATTTGTTCTGCTTTGTTGTAGGATGCTCCCATGATTTTAAGAGGGCATAATGGCAAACATTCAAAAGCGTATTGCTAAGGACGGTTCCGTTACACATCGGGTACAAATCCGCCTAAAAGGTTTTCCCCCTGAAACGGCTAGTTTTGAGAGATTGACGGACGCAAAAGAGTGGGCGAAGAAGACAGAAGCTGAAATGAAGGCAGGGCGGCACTTTGGAGCATCTAAACGGCATACCTTTAATGATTTATCAGACGAGTACAAAGCGCACGCTAAAGACCCTGAACGTCTAGCTTATTGGTGTGGGGTCTTTGGCTCCGATACGTTGGATGCCATCTCCCCCGCACGTATTGCCAAGGCACGAGACAAATTATTAAGTGAAGATACACCGCGTTTTGCTACCCCTCCAACTGGTGATCCTGAACAAGATGCTAAAAGAGTACGAGCAAAGCGTTCAGGGGCTACCGTAAACCGTTACCTTGCTAGTCTCTCATCATGCCTTGCTTACGGCGTTAAAACGCTTCAATGGATAGAACGTAATCCATGCGAACGCATTACAAAACCAGCCGAAAATAAAGGCCGTGTGCGTTTCCTTAGTGATGAAGAGCGAACAGCATTATTGGCGGCGTGTAAGCCTAATCCTGACCTTTATTTGGCTGTAGTCCTATCACTTTCGACTGGCGCGAGACGTGACGAAATAATGAGCTTGCGTTATGGACAGATAGACTTCAAAAGGAAAGTAATTACCCTCTACGATACTAAGAACAAAGAAACTCGCGCTTTGCCCCTTGTGGGTTCAGCATTCGCCTTATTACAAGAGCGTGCTAAGGTTCGTCAACTTACTGATGACCGATTATTTCCCCCTACAGCTAGAGCCATGAAGTCAGAAAGCTTAGATCTTAGAAACGCGTGGGAAAAAGCACTAAAAACGGCGGGTATCACAGATTTTCATTGGCATGACTTGAGGCATACCGCCGCCAGTTATTTAGCAATGGCGGGTGTCTCGTTGGTTGAAATCAGCAAGATACTAGGCCACCGTACTATGCAGATGGTAAGCAGGTATAGCCATTTAAGCAATCAGCATATTGTTGAAACAGGTGAAAAATTAGCTGCAAGGATGGGACTATGATTAAGGCAAAATTGTTTATATCGTTTACTGAAAAATTTTTATTGTCTGATGAAGTGCTAGACCGATTGAGTGTGAGCTTATGGCCTAACCCTAAACCTGAAGATGCGTATGAAGAAATCATTGACGGGTTATATAAAGTAAATGAAGACGGGCATGTTGAAGAAGCATTATCAGATAAAGAAAAAGAAACGCTGCAAGATGCTTGTCGAGCGGCATATGTTGGAGGGTTATCGCCACCAGCGTTAGGTAAAACTACAGCTAAAGAATGGGGAAAATATCAAGATGCATTTTCAAGGTATGAAGAATTATTTGGTTTTAAACTAAATTGGAGTATCCACGCATCAAAGACATACAGACGACATTATGCGCACGCTAAACAGGATTGGGTTAAAAAGGATTATAAAAATAAATTACGCCATTATTTCTGTAATGGTGACTTAGAGCTTCTTAATGCCGATACGCTCCAGCCTATTACAGACCATAGTTGGAGTATTGATCCCTTCCAAGATAGGGTTATTGATATCAATGCTCTTAAGCGATGTGCTAATGAGCTAAATATTGAGGTCATTGAGGATAGTCAATTTGGGGAATTATCATCACCATCTCAATTAACTGCTGAGAATGTTCCGATAACTCAACTGCAAGAGTCATTAAAAATAAACGAAGTTCCCATACTTGAAAATTGGATAATGCAAATTCAAGCTGAGGCTGCAAAAAGATGGCGTCAACAAAGAGAGTTGGGCTGTAACCCCACAAAACATTCGCTGAAAGATGAGCTCGCTAACTGGTGCAAAGAGCAGGATATTAAAACAAAGACAGGTATCACTCCCAACACTGATTACATTTACCGTCATGTGCTACGCAATTGGACTCCACCAATCAATTAGGCAAGTTAGGCAAATTAGGCAAGATTGATTAGGCAACTTTATAATTGGAAAATTTTATCTTTAAGATTTTGTTATTAAAAGGTTTTTTATTTTTTTATTCTATGTTTTTTTGCTTGATTGTGATTAGTTGCCTAATCACAGTGGTAATTCTCAACTACAGAGGATTACCAAAATGCACCAACCAGCAAACCATCAAATTCACAACCTCATTGCTAATACTGAACATCAAAAGTTGCTTCACCAAACTTTATATACGGTGGATCAATTTGCAATTGCAGAGCCCGCATTTACACCCGCCGCCCTTCGTAATTTGATATTTAAAGCAGAGTCTCGTCATTCAAGTAAGGGAGAAATTCCAGGTAATGGCCTGATTGAATGTGGCGCAATTATTCGCGTGGGAAAAAAGGTAATGATCCATGGCGAACGCTTCCTTACATGGGTACAAAACTCAAACAAAGTAAGGGGGTAGTTATGGAAAAAGAAAAAAAAGCCACTTTAGCTAAAACTAAAGCGACCATGCAGATAAAGCCCACAGCTTTGAATTGTATCCCCAAATCATGGACGAAGTCCTTAATTATGAATCTGTGGTGTTACGGAATTTTACCGTCAACAACGGCAGTTTATTTGATTAATGGTTGGGGGTTATGCCATGAATGATTTTATTGATCAATTGAAGGAAGCAATGCGTTCTCGTGGACTAATGCCGCCAGCCAATATTATTTCCGATGGTTTAATTCATCGGTGTGATGTTGAAGGAAAAGGTGGTAAGAATGATGGCTCATACTTGTTGCACAACGATGGCATTCCAGCGGGTGGTTTTGAAAATCATAAGGATTGTAAAGGTTGGGAAAATTGGTGTGCAAATATTGGGCGGCGGTTATCACCAGAAGAAGAGAATTTCCATAAGCAACGCATCGAACGTATGCGCGTTGAGCGTGAAAACGCAATGGTACAAAAACACCAAGAAGCGAGAGAAGTTGCCAATTTAATTTGGGCAATGGCTAGCCCTTGCGTTAAGCACGGTTATCTGACAAAGAAAAGGGTAAAAGCCCATGCTACCAAGGTGATTGATGCAGAGTTGGTACGTAAAGAAGCCCCTAATCTATCACCAGAGTTAAAAGGCTCATTGCTCGTTATCCCCATGCGTGACAGCGCTGGCGTTCTTCATTCGTTGCAATTCATCACTGAAGATGGCACCAAACGCCCATTAACCGGAGGACGTAAGCAAGGCTGCTATTTCAGTATTGGTAAGCTTTCCAAGGTCTTATGTATCACTGAAGGATTCGCTACTGGTGCAAGCGTCTATGAAGCCACTGGCTACGCTGTTGCTGTAGCATTTGATGCGGGAAATCTTCTTGCTGTTGCAAAGACTTTGAAGGAGAAAACATGTCAGAAGTAGAAACCTTTGTCGTATGCGTTGATGATGATCATAACACCCTAGGCAATCCAGGATTAACCAAAGGAAATGAAGCAGCGCAAGCGGTTGATGGTAAGGTTGCTATTCCTATGTTTGGTGATAACCGTCCTGAGGATGCGACAGATTTTAATGATATGCGTCGTTTGCATGGCGATGAAGCCGTTAAACGATGTATTGATACGCTAATCCATGCAACCACCCCACAATCGTTATTACCACAACCAACGTCATGCAATAACTTTCCTCCAAGTGAAGAAGAACGCCCATGTTTCATCGTGATGAATGGGTGGTTTTCGCATGGCAGTAAACGGCATAGGCCAGGCGTGTATTACTGCTATCTGACTGTCCACGCCAAAAAAGATGCTGAACCTATTCCTGTTGAACAATGGATATGTGCCCCAATGACGGTTGAGGCAATAACTTATGATACACAGGAAAATAATTTTGGGCGTTTACTACGTTTCACTAACTCATTAGGGAATGTGCGAGAGTATGCAATGCCAATGGAATTGCTTAAAAGTTATGGTGATGAACTTCGAGGCGAATTGTTAGCCATGGGGTTGGAAATGGACACCAATAAAGCAAGACAGCGAATCATTGAATATTTACAGTTCCAAAGTCCTAAGCGAAGAGTACGTTGTGCCCTTCAAGTGGGATGGTTCAACGGGTCGTTTGTATTGCCAGATCAAGTTATTGGAGATAATGCCACTGATGTGATATTTCAAAGTGGCGAACGTAATAACAATGAGCATACTGTAGCTGGGACATTAGAAGGATGGCGTGAAAATATTGGGGTGCTTGCTATTCGCAATCCTCTTTTATTGTTTGCGCTATCGGTTGCATTTGCGGGGCCAATGCTATCACTGTGTAATGTTGATGGTGGGGGCGTTCATTACTTCGGTGATAGCAGCACGGGCAAATCAACAACTATGGATGCTGCCTGTTCCGTTTGGGGAGGTATTAATTTCAGAAGAAGTTGGCGTTCCACTTCAAATGGTATGGAGGGGGTAGCTGCTCTTTTTAATGATTGTCTATTAGCCTTAGATGAAATTAGTGAATGTGACCCTAAGGAGATTGGTGCAATCGTTTATTCGCTGGGTAATGGACGAGGTAAACAACGAGCCGGAAAAAGTGGAGCGGCACGAGCTATTACACGCTGGCGATGTATGGTTATGTCGAATGGTGAAAAAACAGTTGCCACAGCTATGGCCGAAGGGGGTTATCGTATTAAAGCTGGGCAATCAGTACGTATATTGGATGTTCCAGTATCTGAGGTATACGGTGTGTTTTCTGAGCTTCATGGCAGACTAAATGGTGAAGCACTCTCTAATGAGATTAAGCACATAGCGACACAACATTACGGCAAAGTAGGCCGAGCATTCTTAGAACGCCTTACCAGAGATGAACGTGACTTTTGCGCCATGCTTGCGGAATTTAAAGCGCTGCCCTTATTTGCTACTAGTGATGGTGAGGGGCAAGACAAGCGGGCGGCGAATCGTTTTGTACTTATTGGTTTAGCGGGTGAGCTTGCAACGGAGTACGGTCTTACGGGTTGGCCGGAAGGTGAGGCTATGAAGGCCGCAGCATATTGTTATCGTTTATGGCAATCAGCAAGAGGCCCACGTAATGATGAAAATAGGCAAATTACCGAGTATCTATCAAGTTTTATTGAGCGTCACGGTGATAGCAGATTTTCCAGTATTGAAACGGATGATGCAATCAGAGAGCGTGCAGGTTGGTGGGTCAATGACGATGACGGACGCAAGTATTTATTTACCAGTGGCGGGCTACGCGAAGCATTAAAGGGCTTTGATTTCAATAAAACGTTGGCTGTACTGGAACATTTGGGGGTATTACCCAAATCAAAAGCTAATGGTGAACGAAGCCAATCGTTCAATATCGGTAGCGGAATATCCAAAAGAAAAGTACGGCTTTACAAAATTAATCCCGATAGGCTGGGAGTGAACTGACCATGACACTCAATTCATTGTTGGCATCATTAAAACATAACGTTCCAGCCGTTCCAAACGTTCTGTCATTGTCTAACAACGATGATCATCGGAACGCCGCCATAAAAAATGACGTTCCAAGGCGTTCTAGACCAGAGAATGATTACCCTCTCGGAACATCTGGAACGTCTTTCAATAATAGGCCGTTCCAAGAAAAACCATTGGTACACAACCCTAGAACGTGCGGAACGTCTCAAAATGAAATGAGTGGCAACCAATCAAATATTTTGGGTAAATCCTCAAGCACAATTCACCCATTGCCTTCATTGTCACGTGTAGATGAAGAAGCGATTAGGGGTTACTTATGGCGGACTGGTGAAAATAGGGAGTACGTTATTGATGGTGTTATTGACCAATGCAAGCGCTCACCGGAACGGCAGCTATATTATCTCGACCTTGACCACCAAGAGCGTGAAGCATACGCAAATCGATTACCAGCAGAAGATGAGCGCATCATTCGGGAATAGTTGGCTAGCATTGGAGAGCTTCGGCTGGAAGTAATTGCACTAGTTGTTAATGCTTGTAAGGAAGACATAAACGAGTATGCCCATTATCTAGCATGGGCTAAAGAACCTCCTAAACTGCATTAAGGATAACTATTATGACTAAAACTAGCATCAATCAAAAACAACAAGCATTAGTTGCGGAATATCTAGTTGACCTGATCGGCACACAGGCGGCGATTAGGGCAGAATATTCACGCAAGACCGCCAATGAACAAACCAGTCGCTTGTTAGCAAATGTTTGTCTAGTCCTGAAATAGGTTGACAGTATTTAATGCTTAGTAAACCCTCGATGTACAACATCGGGGGTTTTGTATTTTAACGCCAGATGAGGGCGTTGGTTATTATAAATTTGAATAGACTGACCCACCATTTTTTTTGCATCGCTTAAATCGTTGGGTCGAGTTAATAGAAGCTCACCTTTAAGGATACCGTTGACGCGCTCAGCAAGGGCATTTTGGTAGCAATCATAGCCATCCGTCATTGAACAAATTAATCCATGCTTTTGATGAATGGCTTGATAATATGTTGAGCAGTACTGAATACCCCTATCCGAGTGATGCACTAATGGAGTAAGGCTATTTCGTTGCCTCAACGCCATTTTCAGGGCCATGCTAACCTCTTCTGTTTGCAAGGTTGAATGAACATGATAGCCAACGATTTTTCGAGAATAGGCATCCGTTACCAAACTTAAATAGATAAATTTTTCCTTTGTTGGTAAGTACGTAATATCTGCAACCCAGACTTGTTCTGGAGCTGTTGGTATCACTTGCTTGGGACCATGCTTGAGTAAGTTGGGATGCTTCCTGAACCTGTGATGGCTTTGTGTGGTCTTGTGATAGGCCTTCTGTGGCTTAATCAATAACCGTGATTGCCTCAGAATATCAAATAGTTGATCTCGACCTACTTTGAGTTGGGCTTGAACGAATCTTGGGCTTAGCAACTGGTGTAATTTCCTCGTTCCAATTCTCGGTTGATTCATACGGATGTGATTAACCATAGCAATGACTCGTTGAGCATTGCTATGGTTCGTTTGTTCTTGCTGCACTTGTTGATAATAAGCTTGGCGACTCATTCCAATAAA
>CAZZYE010000247.1:0-9103 GCA_964658145.1 uncultured Stigonema sp. | reverse complement strand
ACCCCAGCAACGTCGGCTGAAACCCTGATTATTTCGTCAATTTACAAAAGTTTTCGATCTACTGAATCTAGCTTGCAAGAAGTTTCTTTCCTTTTTCAAATGCGTCCCTGTTGGTAAATTGGAAACTTCAATGTATTTTAGAAAGGCTAGAAAATATAACAGTAAAAATGCTGATTTTCCGTCGAATAGAGCGATTGACAATTGAACGCATTACATTCCTGATTTTCTCGTAAGATGGGCGAAAAGCTTAACAAAAACTGTATTAGATGTAAGTAAAATCCGCTAAAAATGCAAAAATCCCCCTCTTTAAGGGGGATTTATGAGGAGACTGATAACCACTAGATGTTTTTACAACTACATGACTTACGTAACTGGCACACAGTTAGATCAACTGCCATTACAGTCCGTGAAGAATTAATCATTAAATGGAAGCGAAAAGTCAAAAACAAAGTTAATACTGTTATTGCAAGTTAAATGTACGATAGCTTACATCTGTTGTAACAATCACGACATCCATTTTTGTGACTCGTATGGAAGAGGGGGAAATTCTTTGAGTAATTCACGATCTTCCTCACTCACATTCGGATTATTCGTTAAGTAGCCGGAAATCCAGTCGCATCCGCAGTCAATTAAGTTATCTAGCCCTAGCTCTAGCTCCAGATTCCATAGAATAACTGTCTTGTCATTGCTTGCTGAGGCGAGAGTCCTACCGTCGGGACTAAAATCCAGTGCATTAACCCTATCATTATGTCCGTGTAAAGTTTTCTTCCACGTACCGTCTAAATTCCAGAGTTTAACTGTTTTATCATAACTAGCTGTGGCAATGAGATCACCATTTGGGCTAAAACGAACAGCAGTTACCCTATCTGTATGTGCAAGAATATTGGTTGGAGTAACAGTTGGGATTGAACCATTATTCAAAATTTGTTCTATTTGCCATAGTTTAACGGTTTTATCAGCACTCCCTGTTGCTAAGAACTTACCATCTGGGCTGAAACAAACTACAAGAACTACATTATTATGCTGATTAAAGTTTCTTAGCAATTTGAAGTCGTCTTCTTCCTTTCTCCAAAGTTCGACACTTCCATCTCCTTTACCCAAAGCAAACATCTGACCATCAGGGCTAAAACAAACAGCCAACACTTGACATTCATACTCTGCAATAATTCGGCATGACATACTTTCAGAATCACAAAGTTCTACAAAGCCTTTCCCGTCATGACTTCCGTTCCCAAGTAAAATGGTTTGGTTGTCAGAACTAAAACTCACTCCAAAAACTGTTGGCAGATGAATTTCACCTGTATGGTTGCCTAAAGTATGTGAACGAAAATCTTGCTTATCTATATCATCCAATCTCCAAAGTTTCACCTCTCTATCCCCGGCAGCCGTTACAAACATTCTGCCATTGGGGCTGAAATCTAAGGCAGTAATAGTTCCATTATGTCCTTTTCCCCAAGTTCTTAATAACCTCCCGTCTTGACTCCAAAGTATTAATTGCCCCTGCCCACTTGTCGTGGCAATCATCGATTGCTTAGGGTTAAACCTTACGGCATAAACTTCGCCAGTATGATGGTCGTCTAAGTTTTTGAGCTTAGTGCCATTTGGTTTCCAGAGCCTCACAATTCCCTTGTCACTGGCTGAAGCAAGTATCTGACCATCGGAATTGAAGCAAACTGCACCCACTTTATCTCTATGCCCATTAAGGGTTATCAGTAAGGTACCGTTTGTCTTCCAGATTTTGACTGTTGTGTCTGTACTGACTGAGGCTAGTGTCTCGCCATCTGGACTAAAACTGACCCCCCAAATCGCATCTCTATGGGCTTCTATCTCTTTAAGGAACTCACCGTTTTGATCCCAGAATCTAATTTTTCCATCATTACTTCCTGTGGCCAACATATCGCCATTTGGACTAAAATCTATGGCATTCAGTGAATTTCCCGCTGTTTGTATCTGTTTTATTGTCGTTCCGTCTATTTTCCAAAGGTATAACTCCCCAAACCAACCTCCAGAGGCAATAAGCTGTCCGTTGGGGCTAAAAGCGAATGTCATTAAGGTATCACGTTCGTCGTTTTGGAGAATTACCTGTTTACCTTCTAGGTTCACAAGTCTGATAGCGTTTGCTTTTGGTTCTTGTTGAGGTGGCGATGCTCTATGTATGAAGTGAGCGAGCATTTGGCTAACAGGATTCCATGTATCTAGAGGAGATTCTAGTAATCCGCGATTTTCTAAACCACCATTTAACTGCCAGAAACTGATTACTGGTCGGTTTGTAATGTGTTGACTTTCTATCAAAATCAGTTCCTGCTGAGGGAAAATAGAATTCAAAGTTAAAAGTCTTCTCTGCTCTATAATAACTAGTTTATTGGAAGTAGTGAAGGCTAATGTTCGCATCCTATTAAATTGTATATCTTTGTCCTCCAAACGATTAAATTCTTTCACTTTGGAAAGGATTTGCCGAAGGACTACCTCAGTGCGAAGACGAGTATCTTCCTTTATCCACTGTGACTCTGATTTTATAATTTGTTGGAGTATTCTGCCTGCCTTCAAAATATGTATCAGCGCCCCAAGCTGGTCGTCCTGAAAACGAGCTTCAGATAATGCAGCTAAGGCAGTGATTTGACCTTGTAGTGCTTCATCTCGTTGTTTCTCGGTTTGCTGGAGTTCGTTTTGTTTTTGTGTGACACTGTTTTGAACAAACTCTGTTTCTCGCCGATTAAGCCAGTTATTTTTAGATTTACGCACCTCTTCTAACAAGGGCAGACGGGGGTCATCAGCCCAGAGTAAACCAATTTTTTGTTCCTCGTCTTTTTGATTGAACCAATCATTGGCAGCGGGAGTGAGTCTTTGTCGTAATGTTATATTTTCCTTCTCTTCCTTTATCCACTGCTGCAATTTGTTCCAGCCTCTCACTAGGAAATCATGCGCTGGTTCTATATAAGATTCTGTTGTATCCTTTCCTTGAACAATCAGACGCACTTTTACCAGACGCTCCCTAATATCTTTCACTTGCCAACTTATCGTATTGTCTGGATCTGGATACACCAGTTCTGATAATGGTACTTGTCGCCGCGTGCCTCCACTTTCAATTGTCACCATTCGCAGCATTACCCGTTGCATAGTTGCTTGGTGTGGTTTATCCAAAGCGTCGTATTCTTCAGTCGCCCTGCGGCTAAGGGAACCTGCCACTCCCCCTATTTTCTTGTAATCTTCTTCGGTTATAGCTCTACTGATATCACCACGTTTAAAACGTTCCGATAGCTGAGTATATAACTCGCGTAAGGTAAAAGACAGCAGTGGCAATGCTCCTGGCATTTGTATGACTTCCGCAATCAATTCGTCTACTAAAGTAGGAGGTTCAAAAAACAAAGCTTTTTGTTCCGCAGGTTTTTCAATTGCCTGTCTCAGTTCATCTGCTCGCATTGCTGTGACTAAGAATCGCCCTTCTGTCCAGTATGGTTCCAACGCCAAGTCCAAAAATTGCGGTTCAAAGTCTGAACGCAGGGTAACAACAATTCGCAATTCTTGAGCATATGCTTTAATTGCATCTACCAAAAGACAGATAAATTGCTGCCACTCTGGTTTTGAATTGGGGCGTTTATCCTCCTTGCTGTTGCTACTCATAGTTACTAACTCCTCAAATTGGTCGATAACCAATAGGAGTTTTTTACCTATGTTATTCTTTGTCCAAAATGCAATAATTTCCCTCATTGTTTCGGGGTCTTCCTGCAAAGCCTGACTCAAAGTTTGAATCGAATTTGTGGTATTAGCTTTAACATTAGCTATTGGTAGAATTATTCTTGCCAGAGAAGTAAAGGGGTGTTTTCCCGGACGCATCACATCAAGAACGTGCCACTCTGCTGTTTCCTGTTTTATTTCCCGTTCCTTATTTTTCTCTTCTATAAAAGGAATTAGACCAGCTTTTACCAGGCTTGACTTACCAGAACCTGAAACACCTAGAACTACAGTTAGGGGAGTAAAAATTTTTCCATTTTCCCTATCTCCCCTCACGTCCCTGGAAATGTGAGCGTATAACTTGTCTACCAGTTCTTTTCTGCCGAAAAATATATTGCTGTGAGTTTTTTCAAAAGGTTTCAGACCTCGATAAGGATTGTTCTTAGGATCGAGAGGTGGTGCCTCTGGGAGATTATTTCGGTCAAAATTTTCTGCTAAGAAGAAAAACTCTCCTCTGTCGTGCTGTTGCAGGGGCCAAAGACCGGGGATTTGAGGTTGGGATTGGTTACTCAGTTCCTGTTTTAGCCTTTCTCTTATATATAGATAGAGTTCGGTTACAGTGGTGATTCCGTCTTTTGTATAATCTGCTTTCCCGTCTTTAAGTGCCTCGATAAGTGTCTGGGCAAAGGGAGAATTAAAGTCCGAAGAAGACGTACCTCGGTTGTCGAGTAGAATATCTAAAGCTTTTTGGTTATGGGCTGCAGAAGTTATAACCTGCCATGCGCGATGCTGGATGTAGTGGTCGTAACGCTCTTTATAAATGGTTTCTGGTACCGATAGCAAGTCTCTGGCGCTTGCCCAGCGAAAGGAACCGGCAAAGCAGCAGTCGAGAATTACCAGCAAGTGACGACAGGCTAGTTTGCACAGTGCTACGTGTAAATCCTCCATTGCTAAAAAGGTTGTTGGCTGATTAGGCTGGGCGTCTCTAGGTATCAAGTAGCCGGCTGGACCATCTTGACTATTGATCGCCGTACCGTGTCCGGCGAAGTAAAAAAGGAGCCTATCTTCTTCGGTAGGTTTAATAACTTTAGGTAAGGTGTGTTCAAGTAAGATTTTCAAGTTTGCTAAAGTCGGCTGTTCCTCTACGATTACAATCTCGTAGTTATGCGGTTTTGGTTGTTGCTGGAGAATTTCCGCAAGCCTCCTGGCATCATTAACGGCGCTCTGTAGTTTAGCAATACCGTTTTGATAGTCATTTATGCCAATAACAACGGCAATGTTGCGTGTAAACTCGTACATTTGTGTTACCTTTCTGTTAATAAAGTGTGTAGATAGAGAGGAGGATGGGCAGAAAAACACAATGCCCGCCTTATACCCGATTTTTAGTGAGACTTATTTAATTGAGTCTCACTAGGTTGATTTGGATGGCTGGATGGTGTGTGGTTGATTTGCTGTGATATCGGCTACAATCTACACCTCAATCACCCCGCCTATTATTGATGTTGCTAATTGATCCCACCACCGTTGTCGGGATCAACATCTTGATATGGTTTTCCTTGGGCTTGCATTAGCGCCGCAGAAAGTGCAGCTAACCCAACAGGATGAGTGAAGTAGGTGAGGTGGTCGCAAGGAACTACCTGTGTTTTGGGTTGGGGGGTTCGCCCTTCGCTGACATCCGTGATGCTATGTACTGACACTGCAATATCGTTCGGTTGACTGAAGAAAGGCAGGGCTACTACTGCATTCCGCAGCTTTCGTATAAATTGTTGCCAATTGGTAGACTCAACTACCCTAGGCATAATTGAGGTGTTGCCCGCAATGATAGAATAAGGAATGCCTGGGTCTTGACTGGAAGCAAGCAAGTTGAGAAAATTTGATCCTGGTTGCATCTGATCCAAGGCAACATCAATAGTTTCAATGGCAGCAAGCAAAGTACCCAACATCTTCACGGGCCAAGCTACTGTAGACAAGCTATTTAACCCAATTGTTAGGGCAGTTGTTGCCCAAGCTTGAACTGTGGGCCAAGGAGAACCGCAATTGGGTGTACCCAGCATTACTAAATGGCGGACAATTTGATTCCCTTTTTCGCGTTCAATAAACCAGCGAGACACCAAACCGCCCATTGAGTGTGCAATGATGTACAATTGCTTGCCGTGGTTGACACCCAACCCCACAGCTTCTAGTCGCTGTTTTAACAGTCTGGCGTTTTCCTCAATCGAGGTGTTAATATTTTCGTAGTCAAAGGTAAGAATTAGGTCGTAGAGTTCGGTTAGTGATTTTTGTTGTCCATCTACTTCCACCTTTGCCCGTTGCATGCTGGGCACTAAACTTTGGGTATCGCCGATAATACCGTGGATGAAGAGGACTATTTTCTCTGCCTGGGCGACCCGATGCTTGATTTTTTCTAAGTCTGCTTCATAGGAGACTGTTTCATCTGCCGCAACATCTGCTACAGCCAAAAGTGGGTACTGATACTCTAGCCCCAGCTTTTCACTTACTACTTTCTGGAAGAAAATGCGGATAGAACCATCTAGACTGCGTCTACCTTCGCTTATGGGTTCTGGCAAGCGTTCTAATCTAATTTCAGTTTTGCCATCTAGGGAATATCCCACCCCTAAAGGAAGGAAAAATTCACCGTCGTAGGCAATGGGCAGTATCCGCTCTCCTTCTGCCAGGGGTGTATCAACCACTAATTTTAAAGGCTGTTTGCGGGTGACTGTTTCGATGGTTTCCACATTCACGTTGGTGAGTTCCAATGCACTCAACCCAGGGTCAGTGCCTCGACTGTTGCTAAACTGAAAAGGTTGTACTACCTCCGGGTTTTCCCTTAAAATCGGAGGTAAAATATGATTTCCTAAATCTCTGGTTGATTGGGAAACGGTTGTGAGGACAGCCTTCGCTTGCAAGCCTGGATGGGTTTGTAATTCCACACCTGGATATAGAGCAACTCCGCTTCCTGTTTTTGGGACTGACGTAGTTTCCAGGGGTCGCACAGTTGTAATCACTACTTGATTTGTCACCCAATCATCGTTGAGTTCGTCCGTTTCAGGGGTACTGCTGAGGTCTCGATTTTGCACCCTTGCCAAGAGCCGATTGAGTGTACTGAGACGCAAATCTCCCCGTCTAGCTACAACGTTTCTCTGGCGACCTAGGTCTAGTTTGCTTTGTTCTAGCAGCGTGGCATCAAATTCATCGGTGCAAACAATTAGTTTGAGGGTGTCTTTAAATTCAGTAATTCCCTGCTGCCATAAAGGTTGTGGTACGCTAGCATATATTGGCTTTTTTCCCAACGCCCAAGCTTCTTCCCCTCGTTTGAGCCAGACACCGCCAGCTTCAAAAAAGCCAGTGTTAATTGCATACTGGTCTGTTAAATCCAGCAGAGCGCAATAAAGCTCTTCATTGCTGGTATTAGTTAATTTTACAGAGAAAGAAGGCTGTACCCAGTTGCCATTTTGATGCTGCTCGTATACGAGACGAATTTGGGCATCTTGCAGAAGTTTGTCACCCTGATAAATTTCCATTTTGATTGCATCGGGGTGAACGCGGCTATTTGCTGGAGGGGTAAGTTCGGCAAGATTTTTCCAACGGACAATGTGTTCCAGTTGCTCAACCACTTTGTTAGCACTGAAGTCTGTATAACCCGGAACTTCAGCCACTAAAGGATGGTCATCGGCAGGTCGAGTAATTATATATTCCCCGTTGCGAGCCAATACGCGAAATTCTACTGTTTCTGATGCAGCAGCTTCTTGCACGTATAGCGAAGTTTTATTCTCATCTTCATTTGCTTGCAATGCTTGCCTTAGTAGTTCAATGCCTGCGCCATCTCCTTCGAGGCGAACGCTTTTTGGTGGCAAGGGCAAACTGGTAATTACTGCTTTAAAGGTTGGCTTGGGTTCGCTATCTAGATTGGCGATGCCGCTAATTTTTACTTTGCTTACTTGCGGTAAAACTTCCGTGACTTCGGCTTCACCCTCTTTGTTAGATAATTGCCGCAAGGATTGTGGTGGACTGTCAATGGGGAAGAGAGCTAAACGAGTGGTTTCTTCACCTTTTCTGGGGGGAACCCCATGCACTGCACCGCCATCAATTACCCAACCATGTTTTGGATGATGGTAGACAGTTTAGTAGGAGGGGCGTTGGGCAATGGCTCCGCCTAAAAATGGTTGGTCTAAATCGCCCAGATGTGTCGTTTCTAACTGCGGGGATTGCTTTGCGATGTTGTTGCGTACCGAGGCATTGGTTCGCTTGAACAAATCTCGATAAGTCAGACTTCCCTTGGCTTGTTTGAGCGTTTCTATGAGAAAGTAACAAAATGCTCCCCGCCGCTGACCGTTTTTGCGATCGTCATACTCACTTGCCTCTTCTGAATCTCGGCAAGCAGCAAGAAGAATATGCCGTCCTCTCGCAAAGTTCCAACCGGATGGTTTGTCATCTGGAGAAATGGGCTTACCATCTCGAGAAACAGAGGATGCCGTTAGTTCCTGGACTTCTGCTGGTGAAAAGATGAAGGTATCTATAGGACGCGGACGTTTGTCAGGGGGAACTCGACGCACTGCGGTTTCTTGTAATGGGTCTCTGGTTCCTGACCCAGAATGGCAACAGTCCAAGATAATGGTAATGTGCGGGTTTTTCTTTGCAACTTCGTCAATCAACTTTGCCAATTCTTTATCTGCTAAATCCCAACCGTCAGGTTGACGGCTGTCATAGCACACCAAAGTCTCATCCCATTTGTCTGGTTCCAAATGCCAAAATTCTGGTGGCGTTTGCTCCTGCGAGCCATGACCGCTGTAGTAAAATAGTGCTACATCATTGCTGCCTGCTTGACACAAGTGTTCCCGGAACGCATCAATGATTGCTTTGCGCTTTGCTTCACTGTCTTTGAGTGTTCGCAAATGCAGTTGAAATCCTTCTGTTGCTACCCGTTCCTGCAAATACTTTTCCACTGCATCCACATCATTAATACAACCCTTAAGCGCATTAACACCTTTGGGATAGTTGTCGATGCCCACCAGTAGTGCGTAGATGTTGCGAGTCATATATTTCTTGGTTCCGACAAAGTTTTTATCAGCCTGTTTAGATTGCTGAGGTTAACTTCATAAAAACTCAACGAAATTCCAGAACGGTTATAGAAAAAGTGGCGTTGCAGATCCAAGGGATGATTTGTAGGGTGGGCATTACTAGCCCTTTCAAGGTGAAGCATAAAAATGAAGTTTTTCTTCGTGTTCTTTGCGTCTTCGTGGTTCAAAAATATTTTTTAACCGCGTTCGCCGTTAGGCGTGCCGAAGGCAAGACACGAAGACCAAGGGAGGTCAAATGTCAAAAATAGGGCATGATTTTCCAGGTTTTTGGTTTACTTTGAAAGGGCTAGGTGGGCATTACCCACCCAGCCCTTTCAATGCGAACAAATGAACTACGCGCATCAATGACTGGA